>NZ_DEYI01000004.1:0-39638 GCF_002364475.1 Idiomarina sp. UBA3162 | reverse complement strand
GTTACCTACTTCACGATTTTCGAAGCCTTCAAAGTTATCAAATTCCCAAGTACCTAAGCTTTCAGGTACGAATTTGTTGTATAAACGCAGACGTTCGTACTCAGCACCGAATGCGAGTTCGTGTTCACCGAACAAATACGTTGCATCAAAGTTGAAGGTTAAGTTTTGGTTCTCAACTTTGTTTGCGTGACGGTATTCGTCTGCGCCAAATGCGTATGATGGACCACGGAAGAATTCTTCGACCGTTACCGCACCAAAGTCCGCGTTGGTGATTGAATCAGAAACAACATCTTTATAGGTGATACCCATTTCGGTGATGAAGTTTGCTGACCAGTCGCTGTACAAGCGCGCGCTGATGTTGCTCATGCGCGTGTGGTAGTCATAGATACGCGAGTTAAGAACCACTGTATCGCCGCCGCTTGAGTGGCCGCGCATATCTGAGTTGTCTTGCCACTGGTAGGTTAAATCAAGACGGTGATCTTGGTTTACGTTCCAGCTTAATTTGGTCAACCATTTACGGTCTTTATCTTCTGGAGAGCCTGGCAGTGAATCTTGGATACCGTAGGTGTTGTCCAAAATGCGTAGGAACTCTTCGAAGTTCTCACGTGACGTATAGAACTCGTTGCTCGCGCCACTGCCTTGGAAACCGTATTGGTAATCTAACTCGCTGTTCCACTCTTCATAGTTAGTGAAGAAGAACAAGGTGTCTTCAATGATAGGGCCGCTCAGTGCCATACCGAAAGTTGAAGTTTTTTGAATCGGTTCAACGTCAACGGTTTCGTACTCACGGAAGCCTTGGTCATTACCAGAAGAACCGGTAATACGGTTTAAGCGCTTAGAGTCGCCTTTCATGTCAGGTGAAGAGTATTCGTAGAAGAACTCGCCTTCAAACTCGTTAGTACCTGATTTAGTGACTGCGTTGATAGTACCGCCAGAGAAGTCGCCTTTCTTGCTTGAGAAAGGTGCCACGTCAACTGAGATTTGCTCAATTGAACTCAATGAAACGGGTGGTTGCTCAGTTGGGTAGCCGCCGTAGTTTAGACCGAAGTCATCGTTCTGGCCGATACCGTCAACAGTGATGCTGTTTGAGCGTGGGTTACCACCTGCAATCGACATTTCGCCGTTACCACGGATAGATACCAATGGGTTGATGCGCGCGATGTCTTTAAGGTCACGGCTTAGGCTTGGCATGTTATCGATGGTTTCTTCACCGAAGTTGCTGCTCGCGCCGCCGCTTTCTGTCATGATGACTGAGCCAGAAACTGAAATACGCTCCATGTCGTTATTTTTCAGTTGGCTTGTCACACGTAAGGTATCACCCAAAGCAAGATAAAGATTATCAAGCTCTGCGTCTTGGTATTTGTCTGAATCGATAACGACTGTGTAAGGACCACCTACACGCAGACCTTTCGCAGTAAAGGTACCGTCAGCGCTAGTGACAAACTCGTTCACAGTCCCTGTCGGTTCATGGGTAACGATAACTTTAGTGTTCGCTACTGGGTTTCCTTGTGGGCCTGTGATCACACCGCGCATTGACGATGAGGTCTCTTGAGCCATGACACTCGTCGACATTCCTACTGCTAACGCGATGGCAGCAGAAATACGACTCACCTTGGAGTTGAATTTCATTGAGTTATCCCTGAGGTTGTAATTAAACGTACTAATGGTTTTGGTACAGCAAGCTCACTAGCAAATGAGCTAAATTTTGAGTGCGCATTTATAACGCTGGAATATGACAACTTGATGACACGAAGGGGCGTGCAGAAAAAACTGGGAGAGGATGCGGGACGTTCTACTTTACAGAAAAACGATTTAGCAACGCTTAACGAACCACGATACAACCGCCGATTCAAAACGGGAAAGCTGACTGCGTGAAAAATTTCACGGCAGCGGCTCAACGTAGGCTGTTTGTGAAGAACATTTAAATTCATTAAGCTTCTGCGACATTTTCGTGTCAGATATGTGACATATTTTAATCAATTTTTATCCACTTGCCTAGTGTTTAGGGAACCTTTATTCTTTTGCATTGTCGTAGCGTCCCATTCTGTAGGCTTTCACATGAATTTTATGCGTAGTATCTTTGCATTTTCACTGCTTTTAATAATGACTTATTCAACATCATCCTTAGCTCAAGACACCGTGCGTATCGCCACTTTTAACGTCAGTATGGACTCGAGCAACCACTTGCCAAACGATGCTTTACCGAACACTTACGAATCGGTTTTGCCCAAGGTTTTACAAGAAAATAATCCACAAATTCGTGGTATTGCTGAAATCATTCAGCGTGTCCGCCCCGATATTATTCTGCTCAATGAGTTTGACTATGTCCCTCGCGAGCAAGGCATCGATGTCTTTTTAAACAACTATTTAGGGGAATCGCAAAATAGTCTTGAGCCTATCGCGTACCCTTATGTTTACACGGCGCCCGTCAATACCGGTTCGCCCTCTGCGTTTGACCTCAACCGTGATGGCAAAGCAACGGGTCGAGGCAATGATGCGTGGGGCTTTGGCTGGTATCCTGGCCAATATGGCATGGTGATTTTGTCCAAATATCCAATACTTGAAGATGACGTGCGTACGTTCCAACACTTCTTATGGAAAGACATGCCAGGCCACCATGTGCCTTATGTACACGATGAGAATGGCAAGCCAACAAATGAACCGTGGTATAACGATGAGACCATGGCGCAATACCCGTTGAGCTCGAAATCACATTGGGATGTCCCCGTTCAAGTCGGTGGTAAAGTTGTACATGTCTTGGCTCAACACCCTACGCCGCCGGCTTTTGACGGTCCAGAAAATCGCAATGGCATGAAAAATTACGATGAAATTCGTTTCGTACGTGATTACTTGACCCCTGGTGCGGATAACTACATTTACGATGACCAAGGTCAGCGTGGTGGTATCGCAGCCAACGGATCGTTTGTGGTATTGGGTGACCTAAACGCACAAGCGGGTGCGAGCGGTGTTGAAGGTGCCATGACGCAGTTGTTAGAACATCCACGTGTTAACGATGTGATGCCGATGAGCCAAGGCGGCGCGAATCACTCGCCGGATGTTGAGGGATCACAATATCACACGGCAGCGTGGCGTAAACGGGTAGACTATGTGCTGCCTTCTGATGACTTAATTGTCAAAGACGCAGGCGTTTTTTGGCCGACTCAGGGTGAACCCGGCTATGACTTAATGAAAAAGCGCGATGCGTCTTCAGACCATCGCTTAGTATGGCTCGATATTGAGTTGCCGCAGTAGCTTAGTCAACGGCCAAGCCTTTTGGGGCTTGGCCTATAAGCGTTCATCCAAATCGCGCAGCATGCGCTCTATAATTTCATATCGAAACGGCTTACTGATAAAGCCTTCCATGCCTGCTTCACGGGCTTTCACTCGCAACTCAGAGTCATCAATCGCACTCACCATAAACGTCGCCGGGATCGACGGCATGGATTGTTTTAATTCAGCATACAAAGCTAAGCCCGACATCTGCGGCATATTCTGATCAATTAATACACAATCAACCGGCGTCTTCTTTAAAATATTCAGTGCATACACCGGGTTTGTCTCGGCAATCACCTGTGGCACACCAATCATCTCAATCAGCTCTTTGAGCACCATTAGATTGGTTTTGTTGTCATCAACGATCAATGCGCGTTTAAGACGTTTCATTTATACTTACCTCACGGGAAACGATAAAATAAATAAACTTCCCTTTTCTTGAGGTTGATAGCTGACCTCGCCTCCCATCAGGTTCATCAACTCACGACATATTGCTAGTCCGATTCCGGTCCCCTCGACTGCGGTTTGTTCTCGCCCAAATCGATTGAACGATTCAAATAGGCGTTCGCGGTAGAGCGGCGGAATTCCCCATCCTTCGTCTTTAACAGTTATTGTGTACACCTGTTCTGTTTGAGCTTCAATCACTTTTACTTTCGAATTGTTAGGACTGTACTTAATTGCATTAGACAATAGATTAGTTAGTACTTGCTTAAACCGAATTGGATCTATATCAAGTTCTGGCGGATTATCTAATAATTCACATTGAATAACGGTTTCCGATGTTTCTAGTATTTCACTAAACCAATCGATAGTTTCAGCAATTAAACGATGTGGATTCACGCGCTCAATGCTCACATCGAGTGCTCTCGATTCAAGTTTAGACAATGTGAGAATATCATCCACTAAATGATTGAGATGTTCAGCGGCGCTGATGAGTCGACGTAGCGATGTTCTATGTTCAACGTTAGCGAGCTTATAACGCAGAATATCTGCTATCCCGAGTATAGTCGTCAGTGGGGTTTTGATCTCGTGAGTAATTGAGGACAGCAGTTTCGATTTGGCTCGATTCGCCTCGTTAGCAGCATCTTTAGCGGCTCGTAAGTTCTGCTCGATTGCTTTGCGCTCACTAATATCGGTTAGTGTGCCGATGATCAGTTCTTGACCCGAGGCTTCATCATGCAATACTTGCCCGCGACTTTGCACCCACACATAGGAGCCGTCTTTGCGTTGCAAGCGGTAGTCCGCACTTAACGGTTGTCGACTCTGCTGGGCGTGTAAACGCAATGCTTGTACTTTTTCGCGATCATCGGGATGAATCCAGCTCGAGTATTCATCTAAGTTGAACACCTTTTCTGAACGCTGTGATATTTCTTTAAAGTTATCGGTTACCTCAACGCGGTTATATTCCATTGATTGCGTGATCAATGATTCACCGCTACTTTCTAATGCAAATCTTAGCCGTGCTTCGTTCTTTCGGAGGCTGAATAAGTTACTACGCAACTGCTCAGCGACTTGGGTAATTTGTAAGGCGAGTCTATTAAGCTCCGGCGCTTCGAGATCGGGAACCGTGAGTTCGAATTCTTGACGCCCCGTTTTCGCGAGTGCATTGGATAGTTTTTTGAGGTTGCGGTTTAATCGTTGACTGAAGCGCTGTGTGCGACTTTTTACAAACTGGAAGTACAGTAAGTAAAAGATCACCAGCCCGGCAAGCAGAATCAAACTGAGTAATTCGGTTTGTTGATAAATATTGTTGGTTCGTGCGAGTAGCTTTTCCTCTTCGACCAGCACCAAGACCTGCCAGTCGGTTTCAGCGACAGGATGCCAAGCGGCAATATAAGACATCCCACCGAGCGCTATGGTTTGCAAACTATCGGGGTTACTCTGCCAAAGCGACAGTAGTTCTTCAGCGCCGTCTATTTCGGTTAAGTTGGTACTTTGATAGTCCGTTTCATCGCGCTTTGCATGTTTTATCGAGTCGTTTGGGGGGACGTTGATATCAAGACGTTGTTGGGCTCGCTCCGGTAACGCAAGAATTTCTCCTGATTGGCTTGCGAGTAACACAAAGCCATCCCACGGTACTTGAGTATGCGTCAGGTAATTAACTAACTTATCAATGGTGACATCAGCACCCGCCACGCCTACCAGTGAATCGTTTTTATACACCGGCGCAATCACCGATAGCATCCAGCCTTGTCCTGCCGGATCAAGATAGACAGGCGTCCAAACAGGCTTTCTTGCCGGATTATGTTTTTCATCGGCGAGGTAAAAAAAGTTAAACTTAGGAATATCAACATCGGCCGCGTATTGCGAGCCGACATCAAAAAACGGGTAAATAACATTAAGGCTGTCGTGTGTATTAAAGTACACCTGCTGTATCCAGCTGTCGTCAGCAACCATTTGCCGCATCACTGGCGTGAGCATGCGTAACTGCTCTATACGATCTAGATTTTGCTGAGGCGACGGTGTCAACGCAGAATAAAAAGCGGCGATACCGTCTTCACCCAGTGCCTCTCGTGTAAAGAACTGCCCGCTCGCTCCCTGCGTCCACTGTTCATGACCTTGCCAGGTAATGCGCGGATCATCGAGCACCGCGGCTATGGCTTCACGGTAAAGAGCCAGTTGCTTCTCGACTGAGATCAACTGAGCATCAACCACCGTTGCTTGACGTTTGGCAATTTGCGTTGACTCGGATAAGGCCGTTTCGACGAGTTCTTGTTTAGTTTGCTGTGTGACCCATTGGTTAGTCACTACATAAATAGTTATCAGCGCCAACTCCACCATAATCATGGGTAGCAGCGCATAACGCCTAAACGCTTGCCAAAGACTCCGACTTAACGAACGGTTTCGATCCATCTTATACCGCTTAACAAATAACTACGAATAAGCGCTACTATGCCGTCTTTTCGTCAGTTCGGCAATGGCATAAAAAAGCCCGCGGGTCGCGGGCTTCGGTGATTATCTTATTCCCACTCTATCGTGGCAGGCGGTTTGCCTGAAATATCGTAGGTGACTCGCGAAATACCGTCGACTTCGTTGATGATACGATTCGATACTTTCTCGAGTAGTTCATACGGTAAATGCGCCCAACGTGCGGTCATAAAGTCGATGGTCTCAACTGCACGCAGTGAAACAACCCAGTCATACTTGCGCTGGTCGCCCATAACACCGACCGAGCGCACGGGTAAGAACACCGCAAATGCTTGGCTTACTTTGTGATACCAATCGGCTTTATGTAGCTCATCAATAAAAATCGCATCGGCGCGGCGCAATAAGTCACAGTACTCTTTCTTAATCTCGCCCAATACGCGCACACCCAGACCCGGTCCTGGGAACGGATGACGATAAAGCATGTTATAAGGCAGGCCGAGTTCAAGACCAATTTTGCGCACTTCGTCTTTAAACAGCTCACGCAATGGCTCAACTAAACCGAGTTTCATATCCTCGGGCAAGCCACCTACGTTGTGATGCGATTTAATGACATGTGCCTTTCCGGTTTTTGAACCTGCTGACTCGATGACATCGGGGTAGATGGTGCCTTGCGCCAGCCAGTCGACTTCGGTTAGCTGAGACGCTTGCTCGTCGAAGATCTCGATGAAGGTATTACCAATAATTTTGCGTTTCTTCTCTGGATCAGCTTCACCTTTCAGCGCGTCTAGGAAGCGTTGTTCGGCAGCGACAGGGATAATGTTTAACCCAAAGTGGTCTCCAAACATCTCCATGACTTGCTCGGCTTCATTTAAACGCAATAAGCCATTATCAACAAACACACAGGTGAGCTGTGAGCCAATTGCACGGTGCAATAACATCGCTGTAACCGATGAGTCGACGCCACCGCTTAAGCCCAAAATCACTTTATCGCTACCGACTTGCTCACGAATACGCTCGACAGCGTCTTCGATAATTTGTGCCGGTGTCCATTGTTTTTCGCAACCACAGATACCGCTGACAAAATGCTCGAGCATACGCATGCCCTGACGCGTGTGGGTAACCTCTGGGTGGAACTGAACACCGTAGAAACGACGTGACTCATCCGCCATCGCCGCATATGGGCAGTACGAGGTGGTTGCAACGGTATGGAAACCCTCTGGAATGGCTTCGACTTTATCACCGTGGCTCATCCACACGTCTAGTAATGGTTTACCGTCTTCGCTGACCGCATCTTCGATGGCTTCAAATAACGGGCTTTCTGTTACGAGCTCGATTTGTGCATAACCAAATTCACGTTCGAGAGAGCCTTGCACTGAACCACCCAATTGATGCGCCATGGTTTGCATGCCATAGCACACGCCCAAGACAGGGACGCCCGCCTTAAATACATAGTCTGGCGCGCGCGGAGAACCGGCTTCGGTGACGCTTTCTGGCCCACCTGAAAGGATGATGCCTTTTGGATCGAAGTCTTTAATGTCTTGCTCGTCGACATCCCATGCCCACAGCTCACAGTAAACGCCAATTTCACGGATACGGCGCGCTATTAGTTGGGTGTATTGAGAACCGAAGTCTAAAATCAAAATTCGGTGGTCGTGGATATCTCTGCTCATTGTTGGGTCCCAGTAACAGATAAAACTAAAAGTAAAAGAGCCGCCTTAGCGGCGGCTCACAAAGCGGTATTAAGAACTGCGGTAGTTTGGTGCTTCTTTGGTGATTTGCACATCGTGTACGTGTGACTCACCCATACCCGCCGCAGTCACTTTGACAAACTGTGGCTTGGTGCGCATCTCTTCGAGATTGGCGCAGCCGGTCAAGCCCATCGCCGAGCGTACGCCGCCCATCTGCTGATGAATAATCGCCGAAATGGGGCCTTTATAGGCGATGCGACCTTCGATGCCTTCAGGTACCAATTTTTCAGCTTCATTGCTGTTTTGGAAATAGCGGTCCGATGAGCCATTACGCTGATTCATTGCGCCTAAGCTGCCCATACCACGGTATGATTTGTAGTAGCGACCTTGGTATAGTTCGACTTCGCCTGGCGACTCTTCAGTACCGGCTAACATGCTGCCGACCATCACGCAGTGTGCGCCAGCAACTAAGGCTTTAGCAATATCGCCAGAGAAGCGAATACCACCGTCTGCAATCACCGGAACCCCGGTGCCTTTCAGCGCGTCAGCAGCGTCACTAATCGCGGTGATTTGTGGCACACCACAGCCAGTAACGATACGTGTGGTACAAATAGAGCCTGGACCAATACCAACTTTAACGGCGTCTACGCCGGCATCCACCAAGGCTTTAGCGCCCGCCGCGGTCGCCACGTTACCAGCGATGATTTGTAAGTTTGGATAAGCTTTACGCGTTTCCTGAACACGTTTTAATACACCGTCTGAGTGGCCATGCGAAGTATCAATCAGTAGTACGTCAACGCCTGCTTCAACTAACAGCTTAATGCGCTCTTCGGTACCTGGACCTACGCCAACGGCTGCACCTACGCGCAATGAGCCGAGTTCGTCTTTACATGCGTTCGGTTTGTTTTCGGCTTTTTCAAAGTCTTTGAGGGTGATCATGCCTTTTAATTTGTAGGCATCATCGACCACAAGAATTTTTTCAATGCGATGTTTATGCATTAACTGCAAGATTTCATCGCTTTGCGCGGTTTCGTGTACGGTCACTAAACGTGACTTATCGCTCATGACTTCTTTAATAGGTTTCGAGTCATCGTCTTCAAAGCGAGTGTCACGACCGGTCACGATACCCACCAAGTCACCGTTTTTCTCAATAACAGGGAAGCCTTGGAAGCCGTGTTCGGCGGTCAATGCCTTGATTTCACCAATAGTGGTGTCAGGGTTGACTGTGACAGGATCATTGACCATGCCACTTTCGTACTTTTTCACTTTACGTACGTGTGCCGCTTGCTCTTCAGGCGTCATGTTTTTGTGAATAAAGCCAATGCCGCCTTCTTGCGCCAACGCGATGGCGAGTGGTGCCTCGGTAACGGTATCCATCGCTGCTGAAACCAACGGGATATTGAGCGTGATGCCACGCGTTAATTGGGTTTTGAGATCCGCTTGATGCGGTAAGACATTTGAGTGCCCTGGGACAAGTAGGACGTCGTCGAAAGTAAGGGCTTCTTGGGCGATTCGCAGCATTTGCAACACTCCGTGACTGGATTCATGTTGCGCGTGGATTTTACTCGATAATGGTTATTTTAGCAACTTATTCTGAGCACTTTCTAACGTTAAATTCGCCACCTGCGACTTTAACATTGAGTTTTTGCTCATCTTGGGCCTGCTCAGGCTGGGTGATTACGCGTCCCGCTTCGTCTCGCACAATGGCGTACCCTCTATCAAGGGTATTCAGTGGACTCACCAAGTTTAATGCGTGCAGTAACGCCCTGTGGCGCTGGTGTTGTTGTTTGAGCCATGCTTCAGCGACTAACGGTATCCGTTGCTGAATCTGCAAGAGCTTCTGTTGAGCACGCGACAATTCTCGCTGCGGGTGGACCTGCTGCAAGCGCTGGATAACATGCTGACATCGCTGTTGCTGATTAATCAAGGTTCGCTGCTGGGCGCGATACACTCGCGCTAATAATTCATCTAAACGCTGACTTTGTTGTTGCAACTGTCGTTGCGGATGCTGTTGATTCAGTCGAATTTGTAGTTGTTGTAGTAAACTGTGTTGACGCTCTATGCGGCGCTTTTGGCCCGTCGCCAAGCGCTGTTGTAACTGCTGTAAACGATTGACTTGAGCGCTACGATCTTGAGTCACCTGCTCGGCGGCTGCCGACGGTGTCGGCGCTCGCAAGTCGGCGATAAAGTCACAGATGGTAAAATCAACCTCGTGGCCGACCGCACTGATAACAGGCATCGGGGCGTCTAATAATAAACGACCCACCTGCTCATCATTAAAACACCAAAGGTCTTCTAACGAACCACCGCCACGGGTCACTAGCAGCACATCGACTTCATTACGCTGAAACGCAGTGAGTAAGGCGTTTTTTATTTGCGGTATGGCCGCGTCGCCTTGCACAGCGGTCGGGTAAATAATGACCTCGACGCTCGGATCGCGGCGCTTCATCACCGCTAACACATCTTGAACAGCTGCGCCTGTCGGCGACGTAACCACACCAACACGGCGGATGTGTTCCGGCAGTGGCCGCTTGCGCTCTTGCGCAAATAACCCCTCGGCGGCAAGTTTTACTTTGAGTTGCTCAAACTGCTGCTGCAACAAGCCGATACCGGCCTCTTCCATATGCTCAACAATGAGTTGGTAGTCGCCACGCGGCTCGTACACCGTCACTCGGCCACGCACTAACACTTGCACGCCATTTTGCGGGCGTACTTTGGCGCGCTGATTATTACCACGGAACATGGCACAGCGTATCTGGGCGCGTTCATCCTTTAAGGTGAGATACCAATGGCCCGAGTTTGGTGCGGCAAAATTGGATATTTCGCCCATTAACCATACGTGCCCAAAGCCCTGCTCTATGGCCTTACGGATATCGCTGTTGAGTTGTGTGACGGTATATATCGACATGCGCAAATCATAACACACCCAAAGTGCGTGCCACCATATCACATTTGGACGTCTAAACATCTTGACGGTTAAACGTAAGTATTGCTAAATTGAATTCATTAATTAATTAGCGTTGAGGTCATCATGGTTTTTCCGGTAGGACGCTCCTTTTATACAGAAACACCTTATGGACGGGTGAAAGGCTTTCGTTTCGGCAATGTTGATGCGGAACCCGAAAATACAGTGATTGTGCAAGGCGGTATCAGCGCCAGTGGTCAACTTTGGCGTTTAGACGGTTATGGGTGGTGGCAGTCGTTACACCCGCTATTTGCGCCGCACCCTGAGCTGCAAGTGATCAGTTTAGATTACCTCGGTGGCGTGGGCGGCTCTGATACACCTGACGAACCTATTACACTGGCACAGCATGCCGAAGCTTACGCGCACACATTGAAGTTGCTCGATTTGCAGCATCCCGGCGCTTGGGTAGGTGGCTCATTTGGCGGCGTTCTCGGTTTGCAGTTGGTACAGGATGGGCTCATTAAACCCGATGCACTGGTCGTGATTGGCGCGGCCCATCAACCATCGGTGCAATCGGCGGCACTGCGCCTATTTCAGCAAGCGTTATTGCAACAAGCCGATTGTAGCCAGCAAGGAGTGGTCCTTGCGCGGGCACTGGCCATGTTGACTTACCGCAGCGCAGATGAATTTGAGCAGCGCTTTAATGATGGCGATGAAGCCTTTAGCTATTTACTGGCGCAAGGTGAAAAACTACTTAAGCGGCATGGTCAGCATGCGCAGAGCTTGTTTACTCATTTGACGCCTATTTTAAACGAGTACCGAATCGACCCATCGCGCGTTACGGTGCCGGTGCAACTGGTTGGCTTTGAGTCCGACATTATTGCGCCCCCGCGCTTGATGCATCAGTTAGAGGCGGCGTTACCGGATTGCCGTGGACTCGCCCTGATTGATACACCTTTTGGACACGATGGTTTTATTAAGAACGTAGCCGACTACGCCGCTGTTGTGCGCCATTTTTTGCCCCAACTAAAGACGACACGAGGTGCTCAATCACCCCTGACCGAGGATATTTTATGAAAGACGAAACGTTAGCGATTCATCATGGTTATACCACCGACGCAACTACCAAGGCGGTTGCTACGCCGATTTATCAGTCGGTCGCTTTTGAGTTCGATAACGCCCAGCATGGGGCCGATCTATTTGATTTGACGGTGCCGGGTAATATTTATTCGCGCATTATGAATCCGACTCATGATGTACTCGAGCAACGCGTTGCCGAGCTCGAACATGGCATCGCAGCACTCGCCGTTGCATCGGGGATGGCTGCGATTGAATATGCGCTGATCACGCTCGCCAGTCAGGGCGATAATATTGTCACTACGCCGCAGCTCTATGGGGGCACCTATACCTTGTTCCGCCACATGCTGCCCTCGTTTGGCATCGAGGTACGCTTTGCTGAAAATGATACGGCAGAAGCGGTTGCAGCGCTCATTGATGACAACACCAAAGCCGTTTATTGTGAAACCATTGGCAACCCCGCGGGTAATGTAGCGGATTTAGAGGGCCTCGCTGAGGTCGCTCATGCCCAAGGCGTACCGTTAGTGGTTGATAACACAGTGGCTTCACCGGTGCTCTGTAAACCCATCGATTTTGGCGCCGATATTGTCGTGCACTCGTTAACCAAGTATATCGGTGGCCACGGGACCTCGGTGGGCGGACTGATCGTGGACTCAGGTCGTTTTGACTGGGTTAAGCATAAAGACCGCTTCCCACAGTTTAGTCAGCCGGAGCCCGCGTATCATGGCATTGTCTATACCGAGGCATTTGAGGCTGCTGCTTTTATTGCGCGGGTCAGGACCGTTGCACTGCGCAATACCGGTGCGGCGATTTCACCGTTTAATGCGTTTTTAATCCTGCAAGGGCTCGAAACGCTCCCGCTACGGATCGAGCGTCATTGCGAAAACGCACTGAAAGTGGCTGAGTATTTGCGTGAGCACCCGCAGGTTGAGTGGGTACGTTTTGCCGGCTTTGAGGATGATGCTTATTACCAACGGGTGCAAAAATACATTAATGGCGGTGTTCCTGCTTCGCTGCTGACCTTTGGAATTAAAGGAGGGTTTGAGGCCGGTGTCCGTTTTTACGACGCATTAGCGCTATTCAAACGTTTGGTGAATATTGGCGATGCTAAGAGTTTAGCGTGTCATCCTGCTTCTACCACTCACCGCCAGCTCAATGAGCAAGAACAAGCGGCGGTTGGTGTGACACCTGAGGCGATACGCCTTTGTGTGGGTATCGAACATATTGACGATATTATTGGGGATCTCGAGCAAGCCTTACAGCAAGCATGAAAAAACGGGGCCTCGGCCCCGTTTAATCATTTTATTCTTTATCTTCTTTTTTGATATGGACATCCATTTGTGGGAACGGAATACCAATACCTTCTTCATCTAACCGATCTTTAATCTTCTCGAGTAAGTCCCAGCGCGTTGGCCAGTGGTCTTCGGTTTTAGTCCACGGGCGCACATTAAAGTCCACTGACGAACTATTGAGTGCTGTAACGGTCACGACAGGCTCTGGATCTTGCAAGATGCGCTCGTCATTTTTAAGCACCTCCATTAATACCTTTTTCGTTTTTTGCAAGTTAGCGCTGTAACTGACACCAATCACCAAGTCGATACGACGGATGGGTTCGCGGTTGTAATTAGTAATGGCGCTACCAATCACTTGCGAGTTGGGTAGATAGACCACTTTACGATCCGGAGTTTTTAAGATGGTCTGGAAGATATTAATTTCTTCAACCGTACCCGCTGTTCCTGCGGCTTCGACGTACTCACCCGAACGAATGGGACGGAACATAATTAATAATACGCCCGACGCGATGTTCGAGAGTGAACCTTGCAATGCTAAACCGATGGCAAGACCCGCGGCACCTAAGATGGCAATAAACGATGTGGTTTCAACACCGATTTGATTCAGTGCGACCATCAATGCAGCGATGAAAATCAGTGATTTAACAATGGCGGTCAAAAAGCTGATAACAGCGTTGTCGACCTGACGTTTTTGCATCCCTTTGCGCATGATTGAGGCGAGGATACGCGTTACTATTGAAGCGGCAAACAGAATAACAATCGCGACAATCACTTTGATCGAATATTCGATTAGCATGTCTTGGTTATTATTAATCCAATCAATTATAGCTTGCATCAAAATGTCCTTTTGTTGGCAACGATACGATTATATATAGCATCTGATTTCTTGAAGATGCGTTCAGATTAACGATTTATTTTGATCTCGGCAAGTTGGCGACCACTAAATTGAGAAACGATAGCGTCCCTGATTATCCGGTCGTCCTAAATAACTCAACATTTTTGCCAGTCCCTCGGGGGTCTTTGGATTGGGTTGCACCGTACCGTTCACGCGAATTGAACTGGGGCTCACCGTACCCTCGAAATTAAGACCCAAGCTATTTTCGCCCACCATCGACAGAGCTACGGCCCCGGCTTGTGCACAGCCTAGACTAAGCGGGAAATCACCCAGTGACTCCCAGCGATGGTTGACCAATACCCGAATGTTGGAACCCGACGCATTTCCTTTTAATGCACTACAAAGCTTCGCACCCGACAGATCATTCAGTGCATAATTTTCTAATGCGATGCGCCATTGTCCTTCTGTTTTTAATGGCATATTAAAGTTGACGAGTTGCATCAGCGGCGCCAGCTCGCCTGTTGCACGAAGCTGAGTTAATTCAATCGCGTTAAATGATGCACTGCCCGATGCTTGTGCGGTCAATGGATTATTTTTGCTCGGCACCGTCACTGAAAAGCCGAGTTGACCCGTAATCAGTTGGCTGGGTGCTAGTGACCAACTGACGTCATGAAAAGCAGTATGGTTCACTACTGCATAACCAATCCGACCTTGCCATAACGTGCCAGAGACCTGCTCGACATAGATACCGGCTGGCATAGGCAACCAATGCACCACCGCTGCCGGAATGTAGGCAATCAGTGCAATGAGATAGACTGGAATTAACCACAACCACTTCTTCATGATTTCTCCGTTACCAACACTTGTCGCACACGTACTTTGCCGGGCTCGTCTAACCGCGCTAAATCGAGCGTCGTCACTTGCAGTTGATAAGTTTGTTCGAGCGCATATAACCAACTCATCGCTTGTTGATACGAGGTTTCATCGACACTGACAATGAGTCCATTGTTTTGCGGCTGCATCCGTGCAATTTGGATCTTATTGCTGGCAGCCGCTTCGTTGACGCGCTGCGACAACGACCCACTGACCTCGGATTGTGCTTGGGTTGCAGACAATGACTGATAGCGTGCAACTTGTTCACGCAGCCAGAGTAACTGTTGCTGCTGCCCCTCTAAGCGCCGTTCTGCTAATTGCTGGGCGTTATAGGTGGGTTGCCACACCGCAAAGTAGATAATGGCCACGATAATCACCGCACCGAGCCCTTTTACGAGGTTTTGCTCACGTACCGCAAGTTGCGCCCAGCGCTGTTGCGCACTTTGTACTACGGGCGTTTGCGCGATTTTTTGTAGTAATGGTGTAAGACGACTCATGAACGACCTCCTTGATAGGCGATAGTTAAGGTGCCAGCAACACCATCACCACGGTTATTCAGTGCGCCCTGTTGTACCTCAAAACCGAGTTGCTGTGCTTGGTTCTGGAAGGCTTCAAATTGTGAGAAATTCTGTGCCACAGCTTGCATTCGCAACGCACCATCTTGATAACGCAATAACTCGAGGCTTAGTTGTGGTTGTTGCTGAAACGCCGGCGCCAGCTGGTCCAGCATTGCCAATGCCGATGGCATGGCTTGATCATCGATACCTAAGGATTGTAATTGCTGACGCATCTGCGCGCGTAGATTAACGATGCGTGTTTGATTCGGAAACGTCTCTTTGTACAACGCTTCTGCTTGCTGTTGCAGCTGCTCTGCTTGGTGATTTAAATAGGCTGTTTTGACCCAGCTACTCGCCAGCGTCACTGCCAGAGCGATACCTGCCGCCCACGCCAGCGGCTGCCAACGTATTTCAAGGGTTCGTTTGGCTCGCTTGGGTGCATACCGTTGACCGCGAATATCAAGACTGACCCGCTGGTTGGCAAACGCCACCATCGGCAGCTCACTGTTGGCAAACTCGAGCGCTAACGTGCTGTCGTTGAGCGCAATGTCAGAATAAGCGACCACTTGATTGGTTTGTGGGTACTCACTCTGTTTTAATCCGACCACGGCGTCCGCCAATGTTTGCTCAACGGCTAAGCCATCCCATCGCGCCATACGAATGAGCACGTCGTCAGCGATTTGCACACCTGTCCACTGTTGTTCGCTCTCTGGTTCTGGCAGCATCAGGTAGTCAACTGCCCACTCATCGGCTTCAATATGCGCGGCAGCCATCCATTGCTGCCACTGCTGCATTTCACTATGACGGACAACCGCTACAGGGATTTGACCTTCTTTAATGCCATTTTCCGCCCAAGCAAAATGCAGGCTATCAATGTCATCTGCTAGTTCATCTTCCAGCGCGTAAGGGATTAGCTTATCCAAGTGGCGTTTGCCACTGTTAGGAATAGTGACTTTACGCATCGAGATCGCTTGCCCCGGACACAACAGCGTCACCTGACAGCGCTTTGCCTGCTCGGTAAGCTGCGTCAGCTCAGCTGGATCATTGAGCTCACCACTAGCAATCACTTCGGCACCTGAGGGCTGCCAAATCAGCCAGCTTATTCTTGGCTCGGCATCGGAGGCCGGTAACCTGATGAGTAAGCGTTCTTGCATATCAATCTTCTCCCATGGCTCGGTACACAACACGTGCTTGACCTGATGTCACGCGGAGTACTGAGCGAGCGGTGGTCTCTAACGACCCCCATTGTATATAGGCTTGTAGTAAAAAATACTCACTGCTAACAGCGAGTTCATCAAGTGCGCCGGTTTCACCGTCCTGCGCACCTGTTAGTAAACTATCTTGCAGCAATTCTTCGCGGCTTTCATAGCCCGCTTCAGGACGTGCTTGGATCAATTGTTTGGCACCATCCAAGGTTAGCTTACCTTGAGTCACCGCCACCAGCAAAACGGCACGCTCTTCGTCCAGTGTGTTGACGTTAATACGCAGCTCTGCGTTACCTGGAATGGCGCACACGTACGGTTTAATACGTTGCACAACTTTCGCCGTAAACCCTTTAATCATTCGCAATTCACTGACATCAAATAACAACCCATTTGCGGTTTGATAGGGGTGCGGTAGCGCTTCGTAATCGGGATCTTCGGCACCACTTTGCGACAGTTCACTGTCGCTGTCGAGCCAGTCGGTCAGTGCGCCTGCCAAACTCTCGGCTTGGAAGGCATCAAGCTCTAGGCTCACGAGTAGTTGTTGAAACTGCTTGCGGCGTTTTTCAAGGCTGAGGCCTTGCTGCTCAGTGCCAGCTAAACTGTTGAGGTTGAAACAACTACGCAAATCCTTTACTTGCGCAGCTATCTGTCCGCCTTCCACCGGGAACGGCCCGGCGCGTTGTGCCCAGTTCTGATTGGCATGAACGATGCCGTCATTTCGTTCGATTTCTTGTTGCAGCACTTCTTTAAGTACGGCTTCGCCACTTAACCACATCCAGTAACTCTGTTCTGATTGCTCAAAACTGGCAGTCCGTGTGACTTGACGTTGCAATTGAGTGCCTAAATTAGTCGCGATGACAGCGATGATAGCCATGACCAATAGCACGGTTATCAGGGCAACACCTTGCTGTTTACGCATTGTTGTCGTCCTCTTTCTTAACCGTTTGTGCAGGCTCAACGCCGGTTAAAAATCGCCGTCTAATTTCGCCGTAATCCTCGCTGTCTATAGTCAGTTCAATGGCAGCGGGGAAATCATCCGGTGTTTCCCAGCTATTGCGCCAGCCTGCTTCAATGCCTTGGTTCGACTGAGACTGTTGAGACGAGCGATAAAAGCGTACTTGAAAGGACTTTACGCCCGCTAACAGATCTTGCACTACCGGCTCACCACTGCGATCGTTCACATACGGGTAGGTCATGCGCTGTAAAACATTATCTTGCACGCGATAGACCACCGGCTGAAGTTCACTGCGTGGCAACATTAAGCCAGGGTTATCGTAGCCGCTGCGCACAAATCCTAACACGCCACTTTGTGATTCAATCATGCGTTCGTCATTAGTAATCAGTTGTTGTGCGACTTCTAAACCATCAGGGCGCGTTGGCTTTGGCACCGCTTGGCGCATGTCTTGTTGGATAAGCAGCCAAGTAAATTGCAGTTGCTCGATACGCTCGGAGGATTCTTCTGATAAGCTTTTGGTACGCGACATTTGGTCAAGCACCGTGTAGCTCGCAAGCCCTACCAAAGTAAAAATAACCATGGTGACCATGATCTCAACCAAGGTAAAACCACGTTCAGAGCGCATTATTGCCTCCGTCGGTATCGGATGATTGAGGTTTACGAATATATTGTGTGAGTCGCGCCCATTGGTAATCCTGCTCCCCCTGTGTGACTTCAATAGTCACCGCCACCACATTGGGTGTGACCGTTTCTACCACTTGTTGTTGCCACTGCCATTCAACGCCGCCTTGTCGTTCACTCCCACGCTGATTATCTTTAATCGGCCAGGTGTTTGCCAGATTCAAATCGGTCAGTCGGTTAGCCGCTACGTACTGGGCGAAGGTACGTTGTTGGATGGTGCTTAAACTATTAAGGTGACCACTGGCAGCCGACACCGCTGCCAGTGCCGCCATCGCAAAGATGGCGATGGCAACCATGACCTCGATTAATGTAAAACCACGATTATTGCGTTTCATCACTGTCGGCTATGCGAGTGGTCCAAGCGCTATCAGCAATTAGCCAATAACTCGGTTCGGCATTAAAGGGTGCGGCAAATTGAATCGAAAACTGTGTCAGCTCGCCGGTTGGCAGGATCAGTAGCTGCGGCACCACCTGCTCTTCGTCTTGATTATCGTCAGACGGCGAAAACAGGGTGTTTTCTAACTGTTTTTCTTGCGCGATAAAGGGTGGCTCATCAATGCGCCATTCCAGTGTGAGGTTATCTTGGTAATCCTGAGCGGCTAAGCCCTTTTCACTGACCGCTTGCCAACCCCAACCTTCTTGCGTTTGTTGCCACCTTAAAAACTCATACCCCTCGGTTTTAAGTAACAACCCGAGCGGACGTTGCTCTATCATGGCGCGCTCGCGTGCCCACTGGAGCTGGGCTTTCAGTGTCGCAGCAGCGGTTTGTGGCGTGGTTTCATCGCGGGTCATGCTTGGCACCGTAAATACCACCGATGCAGCAATCAATCCCACGATCGCCATCACCACTAGAATTTCAACAAGGGTAAACCCTGATGGCTTGCACGCCGATGAGCGCATTTCTTAGTTAGATTCGTTGTCTTGTCCGATCATCCAGTTACCAAAATCATCATCAGTGCCTGGCTGTTGATCGGGACCGGGTGAGAAAATATCGATATCGTCGTACTCACCTGGATTAAGTAACATATAGTCGTTGCCATATGGGTCTTGCGGCAAACGTTGAATATAGCCGCCATTGCGGTAGTTGCGAGGCTGCGGATCAACGTTCGGACGCTCAACCAAGGCTTCAAGACCTTGCTCCGTGGTTGGGAACATGCCGTTATCTAAGTGATATTGTGCTAGCGCGTTCTCAAGCGAGACTAAGTCGGCTGTCACTTTCTGTTTATTCGCCTGCTCTTGGCTGCCCAACACATTGGGGAGAATCATGGTAGCGAGAATACCGATGATGGCGATCACCACCATAATTTCGACCAATGAAAAACCTTGATTTTTACGCATCATATTTAAAACCCTATACTCTGGTTCAACTGCAAAATTGGCTGAATAATTGACAATACAATAAAGAATACAATCCCGGCCATCGAAACGATAAGTACCGGCTCAAAGACTTTGAGTGATATTTGCACCAATGATTCAAATTCTCTGTCTTGGTTATCTGCGGTGCGTCGCAACATTTGCTGCAACTCACCGGATTTCTCACCTGCGGCAATCATGTGGAGCATCATTGGTGGAAACAACCCCGTTTCCTGCAATGCCGCACGCAATGATGCGCCCTCACGTACCCGCGTCGCCGCTTCGTCCACGGCTTCCCTGATCGCACGGTTACCAATCACCGTGGCGGTGATTTTAAGCCCATCGAGTAACGGCACTGCCGATGAGGTCAGTATACTCAAGGTGCGCGCAAAACGCGCCGTACTGACGCCGCGAATCACTCGACCTAATAAAGGGAGTTTTAACAAACGCCGGTGGTATTTGAGTTCGTGCTCGGGCTTCTTTAACCATTGTTTAAACGCCAGCACCAACACCACAATACCGGCTAAGATAAACAAGCCCCAGTTCTGTAGAAACTCCGATAACCCAATCATAAATTGGGTGGTGGGTGGTAAGGTTTGCCCGAGCGTCGAAAAGTTGTGCACGATTTGCGGCACAATAGACACTAGCAGAAATATCACAATACTGATTGCTACCAATGTCAGCATTACTGGATATACCAACGCCTGCGTGAGCTGGCTCTTCATATGCTGGCGTTGCTCAGTATAGTCGGCTAACTCATCCAGAACTTGGTCCAAGTGACCTGACTTTTCACCCGCGGCAACCATCGCTGTGTAGAGCGAATCGAACACGCCGGGATATTCGGCCATCGCCTCCGCCAGACCATAGCCTTCTACCACTTTACTGCGTACTGCCATGAGTAGCTGTTTCATGCGTGGCTTTTCACTTTGGTCTGCTACAGCGAGTAAACATTGCTCAATGGGTAGAGCCGAGTTGACCAAGGTGGATAACTGACGCGTAATCAGCGCTAAATCTTGCGCTTTAACGCGGCGTACACGACGCCAACGGCTGTGCTGTTGGCCTTTTTTCTGTTCTTGCTCAGCAGCAGGCATAACATCCATGGGGATAAGCCCTTGGTCGCGCAATTGCTGACGCACCTGACGGATGGTGTCTGCTTCGATGATACCTTTTTTCTTACGCCCATCTGCCGCCAGCGCATGATACTCAAAAGCCGCCACAGATTACTCCTCGCGCGTTACGCGCAAAACTTCCTCAAGGGTGGTTACGCCATGACGTACTTTCGCCAAACCATCGCTGCGAATGCTCGGGGTATGCTTACGCACGTAGCGTTCAATAGATTGCTCACCGTGGCCGTTATGAATGAGCTCACGTACGTGCTCATCCACTTCGATGAGTTCATGTATGCCCGTACGGCCACGATAACCGGTCTGATTACACTTTTCGCAACCTTGTGCACGGTAAATCGTCAACGCTGAATCAGTCACACCGAGTAACGCGCGCTCTTTTTCGTCGGCCTGATGCGGCTGCTTACAGTCTGGGCACAAGGTCCTTACTAAGCGCTGTGACAACACGGCGAGTAGGCTTGAGGACAACAAGAATGGCTCTACGCCCATATCTTCCAAGCGGGTTATCGCACCCGCTGCGGTATTGGTATGCAACGTCGACAAAACCAAGTGACCGGTTAATGATGCCTGTACAGCAATTTGTGCGGTTTCGATATCGCGGATCTCACCGACCATAACGACATCAGGGTCCTGACGCAAAATCGCACGTAGGCCCCGCGCAAAGGTCATATCAACGCGCGGGTTAACCTGCGTCTGCCCGATACCATCAATTGCGTATTCTATCGGGTCTTCGACCGTCAAAATGTTGCGATCTTTCGAGTTAATCTCGGTCAATCCGGCATAGAGCGTGGTCGACTTACCCGAACCGGTAGGACCGGTAACCAAGATAATACCGTGAGGTTTGTGGATTAGCTCGGCGAATACTTCGCGGTTGGCTTCTGTCATACCGAGTTGCTCGAGATTAAGACGGGCATTGTTTTTATCTAACAAACGCAGTACCACGCGTTCACCATGATTCGATGGCATGGTCGAAACCCGCACATCGACGGCGCGTCCGGCAATCAGTAAAGAGATACGTCCATCTTGCGGCACGCGCTTTTCGGCAATATCCAGCTGCGCCATAACTTTAATACGCGAAACCAACAATGAAGACAGCTTGCGATTAGGTGTCAGCACCTCACGCAGAACGCCGTCGATACGAAAGCGAATGGTTAATTGCTTCTCGTAGGTTTCAATGTGAATATCTGACGCACCTTCTTTAATCGCCTCACTCAACATCGCGTTGATCAGTTTGATAATAGGCGCGTCGTCTTCACTTTCTAATAAGTCTTCGGTTTGCGGCAGCTCATCGGCTAGTGAAAACAAATCGGACTCATTGCCGATATCTTCCATCAGTTGTTTCGCCTCAGATGAGTCGCGCTGGTAGGCTTGGGTCAGCAAGCGCTCAAAAGCTTCGGTATCGTGCCGTTGCAAGGTAAATACCTCACCTAAACGGCGCCGTACCTCAAGTAATGTCTCTGCTGACGCGCCGTCGCGATGATGCACGACGGGCGGCTCGCCATCTTCCACCA
Organism: Idiomarina sp. UBA3162; assembly: GCF_002364475.1. Taxonomy (NCBI): domain Bacteria; kingdom Pseudomonadati; phylum Pseudomonadota; class Gammaproteobacteria; order Alteromonadales; family Idiomarinaceae; genus Idiomarina; species Idiomarina sp. UBA3162. The sequence continues at coordinate 17,441 of NZ_DEYI01000004.1, read as the reverse complement.
CAACTCCAAAGCGCTTAGCAAAGCTGAAAGGTAAGCGCTTTGTGGCAATATTGCTGGCATCAGTCATCTTGTTGCTCTTTTAACTCTTGTTTAATCGCGCCCTTTTCGTTGAGGTACTCCTCAAAGCTCGGCGGCAAGGTTAAATCGCTGTTCCAGTCGTTCATCACCGGCGTTTCTTTATCCGGCATCAGCGCAACCCCCCGTGAGCGGCGATCCAACTGGAGTGCACGCATATAGTTGTACTTCTGCTTGCTGATGTCGGAGAGCTTGCTACCGTCGCGTACAATAGTGGGACGAATAAACACCATCAAATTACGTTTTTGCGTTGACGTCGAGGTCGAGCTAAATAAGCGACCTAAAAATGGAATATCGCCAAGCAACGGGATCTTAGAGACCGACTCTTGTACGTCCTCATCAATGAGACCACCGAGTACGATAGTTTCTCCGTCTTCTGCCATCACGGTGGTTTTAAGCTCGCGTTTGTTTACAATCACGTCGACTGAAGTCGCACCACTTAGACTCGACACTTCTTGTTCAATCACCATTTGTACCGCGTTGCCTTCGTTGATCTGCGGCGTGACTTTTAGCTTGATACCGATCTCTTGGCGGTCGACGGTTTGGAATGGACTATCGTTATCGTTGCCTAAGGTCGACCCGGTAATGGTCGGCACTTCCTGACCCACTAAGAAGCTTGCTTCTTCATTGTCGACAGTGACAATGCTGGGTGTCGCCAAGATGTTTGAGTTGGTGTCTTGCGAAATAGCTTGAACAACAGCGGCCCAATCATCTTTGATGGTGCCGAACATCATGCCGTTAACACTCCCCAAGAGATTAGCAAGTAAATCGAGATTACCGCGCTCTTCTGGGTTGGTGGTTGTCACGGTTTGACCGTTATCATTAACCGTGGTGACTGATGTGCCTTCACGCGGGCGTGCTTGATATGCCGCTGCGGCTAAACTACCGATAGGCACTTGGTTACCCGTATTGTATTGAACTAAACCACCGTCTTCACTGATCCACTGAATACCAAAGTCGACGTTATCGCCTTCGAGTACCTCGACGATGATGGCTTCGACTTGTACTTGCGCACGACGAATATCGAGATCGCGGATGACATTTTCCAGCGCCGACAACATGTCAGGTTCAGCCGTGATAACGACGGTGTTCGTGGACTCGTGCGCGCTAATACTAATGCTGTTATCAGAGCGGTTACGAATCGAGTTTTGACCTGTTTGTTTCGCTTCTTCCGCTTTAATCGACTGACTGACGTTTTGTAAAACCTCAACCATCTCTTCTGCGCGCGCATACTTCAGATAGTACACGCGAGTATTGCCCTCAGTTTTAAGGTCTTGGTCGAGTTGTTTTATCAACTTCACAACCCGCGAACGTGCCCGAGGTTCACCGCTGACAATCACGCTATTACTGCGCTCGTCAGCGACAATTTTCGGGATCAATAACGCGGGTGTGCCATCAGCATTGGCTTTTTCGAACAGGTTTTGAGCAATGCCAACGAGTTCGCGTGCCGAAGCGTACTGCAGTTCGACGATGTCGACATCTTGGTCACCGGCTTTATCAACACGTTCAATAATTTGTACTAAACGTGAGATCGTTTCGGCTCGGCCTGTCATCATAATGACGTTAGACGGATCATAGCTCACCACCATGCCGCCGCCCGTTTGATCGTTTAGCTGACGTAATAACGGTGCCAACTCACGCACCGAGACGTTTTCTACCGGCACCACGCGAGTGATCATGGTGTCGCCCTGTTCCTTTTGGTCACCTGCGACTACTGGTAAAGGCGCGTGTTGAGCGTCTTTATCACGGATAACTTTAATCACGCCGGAGTCCATTTGCACTGCGGCAAAGCCATAGACTTCTAAGACGTTTAAAAAGAATTGGTAGTACTGTTCTTGATTCATCACGTCGTAGCTACGCACATCAATGGTGCCACGTACATTGGGATCGATGATGATAGTTTTGCCCAAGTTACGTCCGACAACTTGGATAAACTCGGTGATATCCGTATTTTTAAAACTAGCGGCGTACTCTTGCGCAATTGACGGCGCGGGCATTGTCATTGATACCGACCCAATAGCGATAGCCAGCGCGCTCAACCATGTTTTTGGACCAAAACGAGTAACTGTCATAATTATTATTCCTGCTGGTTAGGAAGCTGCAAACTCAGCTCAATACGCTCGCCATTACGTAGCACCGTCACTGTCGCTTCGGTCGCATCCTGTAACTGGCTGCTCAGCTCAGAAGCTTGTTGCATATCGGTCAAGTCGTAGCCGTTAATCGCGACGGCTAGGTCACCTTCCTGAAAGCCTGCTTGGTAAAAGATATCGGCCTGATTCCCAGGCGAAAGACGGTAGCCTTGCAGACTACCTTGTTCTAAAACGGGTGCGATAGACACATAATCGAGTAACTGACCGGGGTCACGTTTTACTCGCTGTAACGCATCCGAGGTGTTATTTGCTTGATTAGCTTCGGCTTCACCGCTCTCTACCACCAATGACAGCGCGGGACGATCTTCGCCAATGTCTTCTAATTGCAGTGTCTCTAAGCGCCCACCGTTATCTAAAATGACACGGTCAGCGAGAATTTGCTCAACGGTGACACGAGTGCGACCAATAGCGTCGCCAACTATATAAGTCGACTGCTTGCCTGCTTGTTCGATTATAGCGGCCGAGCGCTCCGGTCGTGAACTTGCGGAAACGCCTACGAGACGAACATTTAAAGATGTTTTAGGGGCGTTGGCATAATCATTACCCCGCGTCTGCGTGCCCGCCTGCTGACGACCAAAAATCGGTAATTGCTGTAGCTTAGCGAGATCGACACTTTGGTTATCGCGGTTTTGTGCGCGCACATCAACGCTAGGACGCTGTTGTGTTTCAGGTGAAGGCGTCATAAACCACCAAGTCGCTTGCGCCGCAACAATGACAACCCATATCCACAAAAGCACCGTAACTACAGTTACGGAACGGGATATCCACTGATTCGCGTTCTGGGTTGATGGCATTAGGCTTATCAATTTAATTCACTTTTATCGTTGTTGTTTTACCGAAGCAATGCGCTACATCCGTATAGGAATTTGATACAATATACGCAACTTGATGGCTAGCGCTAGTGTCGCATCGTCGAATTATACAATTTTGATGTTTTGGCATTGTAGCGTAGGCACGAGTAGTCAACAATCGATTAACACTAATTTTATAATATTTTCGTGACGATTTTATGACACAAGACAGCGGTGTAAGGCTCGACAAATGGCTCTGGGCAGCTCGATTTTATAAGACTCGGGCGCTTGCGCGTCAGATGGTTCAGGCGGGCAAGGTACATGTTGCAGGTAAACGCAGTAAGCCCTCTAAGCTCGTGCAGGTGGGTGACCGAATCACCTTGCGACAAGGCTTTGACAGCAAAGAGGTCGAAGTGTTGGCGCTGAGCGAGCAACGACGAGGAGCGCCCGAGGCTCAATTACTTTACCAAGAGTCTGAGGCGAGTATAGAAAAGCGTGAACAGAATGCGGAGGCACGTAAACTGAACGCGCTTTATAACCCACACCCCGACAAGCGTCCGGACAAAAAACAACGTCGGCAACTGATTAAAATGAAAGATGGTGGTAATACATGACAACCCAGCTTGACTATCCAACAGACCAGCTCGCGCGCTACAGTTTTGCTGAGCAAGATGTGCGCGGTGAGATGGTGCAACTTACCAGTAGTTACCAAAGCTTAATTAAAGGACATCAATATCATCCCGCGGTACAACAGTTGCTCGGTGAAATGATGGCCGCCGTTTCGTTGCTGACTGCGACACTGAAATTTGAAGGTCATATTGCAGTGCAACTGCAAGGTGATGGGCCGGTCAACTTTGTTGCCGTTAATGGTAATCATGCGTTAGAACTTCGCGGTATTGCTCGGGTACGCGCTGATATTGGTGAAACTGACTTACGTAGCCTGATAGGTAAAGGACAACTGATTATTACCTTAACGCCGCAGGATGGCGAGCGCTACCAGGGCGTTGTCAGTGCCGATGCGGATTCGCTCGCCGAGGTGATTCAAGACTACTTCGAGCAGTCTGAACAGTTATCAACGCGCGTTTGGTTATTCGCTGATGGCGAGCATGCTGCAGGTATGTTCTTGCAACGTATGCCTGCCTCAGGTAAAGACATGGTGGGCTTTGAGCACTTAGCGACTTTGACGGATACCGTCACCGCACAAGAATTGTTTACGCTGCCGGCTGAACAACTACTGCATCGACTGTATCACGAAGAGACCGTACATATGTATCCGTCACAACCGGTTCGTTTTGTTTGCGGCTGTTCTAAAGAGCGCACGTTAGAGGCATTAGCCTCGGTACCTGTCGACGAACTTAAACAGATCCTTGAGCAGGATGGCGAGATTGTCATGACCTGTGATTACTGTCTGACGGAGTATGTCTTTAAAGACGAAGATTTCGCGTAGCCGGTCGCTAGATATGGAAAAAAAAGAGGTCCTGAAGACCTCTTTTTTTGTGCTATTTGCTCTTTTTAACAAACTTCATCAAGCGACGACGTTTGCGTTGCTGCGATAGCGTCAGGTTGTTCTTCTTACCTGCATACGGGTTTTTCGGTTCACGGAACTCGACTTTGATCGGTGTTCCCATGACGCCGAGCGCCTTACGAAAATAGTTCGTTAAATAACGCTGATAAGACCCTGGTAAGCGAGTAACCTGATTACCGTGGATCACGATACGCGGAGGGTTATACCCCCCAGCATGCGCATATTTCAACTTCACGCGGCGACCGCCCACCAAGGGTGGTTGGTGCTCTTCTTGTGCCATCTCCATGATTTTGGTCAACTTAGAGGTCGACACACGTTGGGTCGCACTCTTATACGCTTCCTCTACGGACTCAAATAAGTGACCCACGCCAGTACCATGCAGCGCTGAGATGAAATGCAAACGGGCAAAGTCGACAAAGCCCAAGCGGCGATCGAGTTCTCGTTTGATCTCATCTTTATGGTCTTGCTGCAAGCCGTCCCACTTATTTACCGCAATCACGATAGAACGACCTGCATTTAGTGCAAAACCTATCAGATTAAGGTCTTGATCGCTGATGGTTTCGCGCGCATCAATAACCGCCAACACCACGTTGGCATCTTCGATTGCTTGCAGGGTTTTAACCACTGAGTATTTTTCGATCGCCTCATCGATACGCCCACGGCGCCGTACACCTGCGGTATCGATCAAGACGTACTCACGTCCATCTCGCTCCATGGGGATATACACGGAATCACGCGTGGTACCTGGCATGTCGAACACTACCACCCGGTCTTCACCGAGAATACGGTTGGTCAAGGTTGACTTACCAACGTTCGGACGACCAACTATCGCGAGTTTAAGCGGCAATGCATCATAATCAATTTCATCGTGCTCAAGATCTTCGCTGTCAGGCGCATCCGGAACAATAACATCTGGATAATCATCGGCTAGCGGCTTGAAACACGAATCTAATAAATACTCGACACCACGACCATGCGCTGCAGCGATACCATAGAGATTGCCAAGCGCAAGTGAATAGAAATCCGCCATCGCCGAATCAGCGTCGATACCGTCGATTTTGTTGGCTACCAGATAGACTTTTTTCTTCTGTTTGCGCAGATGGGTTGCAATCGCTTGGTCACCGACGGTGACGCCATCGCGCGCATCCACTAAGAACAAGACAACATCAGCCTCTTCAATCGCTTGCAGCGACTGTTTGGCCATCACCTCGTCGATGCCCTCTTCGTCACCGTGAATACCGCCGGTATCGACAACTATAAACTGATAACCGTCATAATTGGCTTGGCCATACTTACGATCACGGGTCAAACCCGGGAAGTCTGCTACCAGCGCATCCCGAGTTCGAGTTAAACGATTAAATAATGTAGATTTGCCTACATTGGGTCGGCCTACTAAGGCCACGACAGGTAACATGTATGAGTACTTCCTAATTAACCTCGATGGCGTATAAGTCGCCATCGCGCGTTTGTACGTAAATCGTGTTGCCGTCGACTACTGGCTGAGCGTAGATTCCGTCTCCACCTAAGTCCATACGGCCGATAATTTCGCCTGAGCTCGGCGATAACCAGTGCAGGTAACCTTCAAAATCACCCAGTGCTAAATGATTGTTAACGATCGTTGGACCCGTTAATGCACGACCGAACAATTCGTTGTTGCTCCATTGCTCGATACCGCCACGCAAATCTAGGCCAAACACATGGCTATTTGAATCAGTTAGATAAATATTTCCGCCATTAATGTGCAGATTTTCATAGGCACTGTAGTCACGCTTCCAGCGGACTTCGCCCGAACGTAGTTCAAGTGCGGCCAGCTCACCGTTGTAGGCAATCATGTATATAACGCCACCGACAACCACGGGGTTTGAGTCGATATCTGCAAGGGCTTCTAACTCGGTTGCGCCGGTTGGGTCCCCAACCGCTTGGGTCCATGCTTGCTGGCCATTAGTACCAATCAATACGGATGCACGCCCCGAAGAATCACCTAGAATCACACCACCACTGACAATGCTAGGCGCTGAGGCGCCACGTAATGTCAGCGTCGGTGTTTGATATTCGTGAACCCAGTTTTGCTCACCGGTATCTGCCGATAAGCTAATCACTTTACCACCGGTGGTGTGCACTACGACCATACCTTCACCGACAGCTGGGTCAGACGTCACTTCATTACCCACTTCAGCGTGCCATGCGAGCTCACCTGTTTCGGTGTCAATCGCGACAACATCGCCGTTTTCGGTGCCTAAAAATAGCTTATTATACTGGGCAACAAGGCCACCTGAGATGCGCGCTGGGAATGGTGATGAAAACAAGCCGCTAAACCATCCGTCATCAACACCTTCGTTGATCTCGATAAGATCATGTAACTCAACTTCCCACAGTGTTTTACCGGTTTCTTTATCAAACGCTTTCACCACACCTTGGCGATCTGCGGCAAACACCTTACCGTAGGCAACGGTCGGATTCAGGCGAGAAAAGTATTCACCAACACCGTCACCGACTGAACGCTCCCATTTAATACGTGTATCCACCTGCTGACTCACAGGTTGCAACGGAGCAACCGTGATCTCTTCGTCGTCATCACCAAACAAAGAACACGCCGACAGTGAAAGCCCTGCTAAGGCAATCAGACTGGTACGAAATAGAGATTTCATCGCTGTTTTAGACTGCATTATGACTTCGCCAAGCTGTTGAGTTTAAGTTCTACTGCCGGAGACAGTGTTGAACCATCGCTGTTCAGTGCGCTTTCATAGGCCTCACGCGCTTTAGCTATATCGCCTTGAGCGGCATAAACATCGCCTTTAATTTCGTTAGCGAATGCTAAATAAGCTTTGGGTAACTCTGCGTTGAGTACATCCAATGCTGGTTGGAACTGCTCTTGTGCGGTTAATACACGCGCAAGACGCACACGGGCGATTGCAGATAAGTTATCATCTGCACCACCATCAATCACCGATTGGAATGACGTGACCGCGGTTGCGAGGTCGCCCTCTTGCGCCGCAAAGCGACCCAATTGCAACGCGGCGAGATAGCCGTACTGTGAATCCTGATGCGATTTGATAAAGCTCTGTGCGTTAGTGATTGCGCCTTCTTCACCGGCATTGAGCTGGCTCACTACGGCTTCGTAGCCACGTGAGGCTGTGTTTTGCGCTTCGATAGTCGCTTTGTCGTAATAGCGCCAACCAAAGAACAAGCCTAAGCCAATAATCGCGCCTGCGATGATGCCTTTACCGTGTTCAGCCCAAAACTCTTTAATTCGTTCTACTTGTTGTTCTTCTGTTTGATCCACAGGACACCCCTATTCTTGTGTCAATGGCTTGAGCGCGACAATCAGCTCGCTCCAACCGAATGTTTGTTGGTCATCAGTCGTCCGCAAGGGTTTGACAGTCAACTGATTATTTTCTAATTCATTTTCGCCTAAAATCAGCGCCACTTCAGCACCGGATTTATCGGCTTTCTTAATTTGTTTTTTCATTGCGCCACCACCGCTATGCACGACGATGCGCAGGTCCGGCAGTTCATTTCTCAGCTTTTCGGCAACAGCTTGGGCGTTAAGTTCCGCAGCTTCACCTAAAGGCATCAAATAGGCATCCACGGCGCGGCGCGGTGCAAGCTTTTCTTGCTCTTGTAACAGCAATACTAAACGTTCCATGCCCATCGCGAAGCCAACAGCCGGTGTTGCCTTGCCGCCCAGTTGCTCAACCAAACCATCGTAACGGCCACCGGCACACACGGTACCTTGAGCCCCTAACGCGGTAGTGACCCATTCGAACACGGTGCGGTTATAGTAATCAAGACCACGCACGAGGCGCTCGTTGAATACATATTGAATGCCTGCGGCATCTAGACGTGCCTTTAACTCATCGAAATGCTGTTTGGACTCTTCATCCCAGTAGTCCGATAGCTTAGGAGCGTGTTCTAACAGTTGCTGCGTATTGGCGTCTTTCGAATCCAAAATACGCAGCGGATTAGAATCTAGTCGACGTTGACTGTCTTCGTCTAACTCACTCTTATATTGTTCTAAATAGTCCCGTAATGCATCACGATAGCGTGCTCGCGCTTCATTTGAGCCAAGCGAGTTCAGTTGTAGCTCAACTTGGTCGGCGATACCGAGTGCTTTCCAAAGTCTAGCTGACAAAAGAATGACTTCAGCATCAGCATCTGCGCCCTCGAGGCCAAAGGTCTCGATACCAAATTGATGGAATTGGCGGTAGCGGCCTTTTTGCGGGCGCTCATAGCGGAACATGGGGCCCATGTACCACAAACGTTGAATCTGATTGTACAGCAAACCATGTTGATTACCGGCACGCACACAACTGGCGGTGCCCTCTGGGCGCAAGGTCACGCTCTCGCCGTTACGATCGTCAAACGTATACATTTCCTTTTCGACGATATCGGTCACTTCACCAATAGAACGTTTAAACAATGCCGTGCTCTCGAGCACAGGCATGCGTATTTCCTGGTAGCCATAGCTTGCGGCAACTTGACGGATAATTGCCTCGACCTGTTGCCAAGCAGCCGTTTGCTCCGGTAACAGGTCGTTCATTCCTCGAATTGCTTGGATGGTCTTTGCCACGGTCACTCTTCCGTTTAGCCTACAAAATAAGCGCGTATTATAGAGTCTTTACGACGGCGGGTAAAATCAGTTGTCGATTTCTTTTACGTCAATGCGATGCTTTTTGACATATTCAACGCGATCACGGATCTGAGCTTCCAATTGATCGACGAGATCATTGTTATCAAGTCGCAGTTTTTGGCGCTCACCGCCGATGTACAGGCCACTCTTGCTTTTTGCACCGGCCAGACCGACTTCTGAAATCAAAGCTTCACCGGGACCATTGACCACACAGCCAATAACCGACACATCCATCGGCTCGGTGATGTCCTCGAGTCGTTGCTCCAACGCATTCACCGTAGAAATCACATCAAATTCTTGGCGTGAACAGCTAGGGCAAGCAATGAAGTTAATACCGCGCGAGCGGATACGCAGAGATTTAAGGATATCAAAGCCCACTTTGATTTCTTCGACAGGATCAGCGGCCAGTGACACGCGTAAAGTATCACCGATGCCTTCTGCTAATAACATGCCTAAGCCAATGGAGGATTTAACCGAGCCACTGCGGAGGCCACCTGCTTCGGTAATACCTAAATGCAACGGCTGCTCGATTTGCTTAGCCAATAGGCGGTATGATTCTACCGCTAAAAACACGTCGGACGCTTTAACACTGACTTTAAAATCTTGAAAGTCTAAGCGGTCCAAGATATCGACATGTCGCATCGCAGATTCAACCAGCGCTTCTGGTGTTGGTTCACCATACTTCTCTTGCAGCTCACGCTCTAACGAACCGCCATTCACACCAATGCGAATTGGAATGTTCTTATCCCGTGCCGCATCGACGACGGCGCGAATACGGTCTTCTCGACCGATATTACCTGGATTAATTCGTAAACAGTCGACACCGTATTCAGCCACTTTGAGTGCAATACGATAATCGAAGTGAATATCCGCGACTAACGGAACAGGACTTTGTTGTTTGATCAGCTTAAACGCTTCCGCCGCGTCCATCGTCGGCACCGAAACACGGACAATGTCGGCTCCTGCTGCAGCAATACGTTTAATTTGCTCAACAGTGGCTTGCACATCGGTTGTTTCAGTGTTGGTCATCGACTGAACGGCAATGGGCGCATTGTCTCCAATCGGCACATTACCTACATAAATCCGACGGGAAGGTCTGCGCTTAATTGGATTTTCGTGCATCATAACGGCTTACACTCAGTCTCTTAATTGCTTGAAGGAATCGTTAATCGTGCCACACGATCTTGGCGATATTGTGACAAGTCTAGCGTATTGCCCGCGTAGGTTATAGTCACAGCGGCAGGCTTACAAATGGTTGCCGAAAACGGCGCTGAGCCGGGTACCGGCATACGATAGCCCTGTGCTTTGGTACCAATCGCTTGCACTTCGCCATCGGCGTCTTCAACTTTTACCCAGCATTCTTCACTAAATTCCATCACCAACGTAGCGGCTGGTGCGGCATCTGCTGAATTTTCTGTAGTTTCTGTATTCTCTGCCACAGTTGGTTCAGCTTCTACCACAGGTGCTTGCTCTTGCGCGTCTGTGTCACCCGAGTCGTTGACCTCGTTACCGTCTGATGCTTGCTCTGTCACTTCCGGGGTTTCTTGTGGATTCGCCGATGTTTCTGGCAGTTCTGAAACGGGCTGCTCGATAGCGTCTGAATTCATTTCATCCTGTTGTGCAGGGTCATTGATACTTAACGAGGTACTTGCATCGGCAGCGCTGACTTCAGACTCGAGTACAGGTTGCTCGCCCGATGTTGTTTCTTGGGATTCGTTTGACTGACGTATGGTCGGCGTATCTTCGCGGTTTTCTGGTTGCGCTGACTCGCTTTGCTCAGTGACTGCTTGTTCAACGTCGTTGCTCAGCTTGGAAAAGCTTAAATCGCTGTCTTGCCACCACCAAATCACTAACGCAATAACCACCACAACCACCAACCAAGTAATCATCATCAGTCGGTTGTCACTTTCTTGGTGTTTTACACGACGCGAAAAGCTTTGCATCGGTGTGCTTTCTGGCTCTTGAATATTAAGTGACTTATACGCTTCATCGATTTGGCTTTGGTCAACACCTAGCAGCTTTGCATAGGCACGCAAGTAGCCTTTGACAAAGGTCGTGGTTGAGAAAGTGGTATAATCATCTGCTTCGATGAGTTCAATCACTTGCAGTCGCAAGCGTAGGCGATCGGCAGCCTCACGTGGCGTCATCGATTTTGCTTCGCGCGCCTGTTTGAGTATATGCCCAGGGCCTGCTGTTGGGCGACTCGGTTGCTCTGGCGACGACATTGGTTGTTCGTTATTTTGGTCCGCGCTTGAGCTGTTATTTGCAGATGAGTTATCGGCAGTCATGATCTTTGGGTCGTTCCCTAGTTTAACTAAAGTTAAGCGAATTGCATTCTAGCGACGTTGTGCACAGTTATTTTGCTGACCTGATTGCGCGCCTAAGCGTTTAGCTTGGGCAAATGCGCGCTCGGCTGCTTGGTGCTGACCTGATAAACACAGCGCTACCGCATAATTGTTGTGCAGAACTCCGCTCATAGGTTGCCATGATAATGCTTCTTGGTAAAGTAGCAACGCGGAATTGACACGTTCTTTACTTAAATACCAGTGGCCGAGCGCTAGGACGGTATCAATGCGCCGAGGAGCGGCGAGAAATGCTTGCTTTAAATGACGGCCAGCATGATCCAATTGATTTTGCTTCAAATACGCCATCCCTGCGCGTAAGTGGGCATCGGCAGCCGCGTTACGGCCTGTTGCAGCACAAGCGCTTAACCCCCAACTCATCAGGATAACTATCAACCAACGCACTGAGATACTCCTTCATTAGTAACTCGAGTGCGCCGTTACTGATTAGCTCGATTTCACCTCAATCGAGCTACCGCCACGTTGTGCTTGTTGGCGCTTGAGAATACGTTTAGTTCTATCGATCACATCACCGACCAACTGACCGCATGCGGCATCGATATCGTCGCCTCGAGTTTTACGAACCATGACGGTAAAACCATAGTCCATTAATACCTTAGCGAAACGGTCAATACGCGAATTACTCGAACGACCATAATCAGATCCTGGGAATGGATTAAACGGAATCAGGTTGATTTTGCTCGGTGTATCTTTAAGCGTACGCGCGAGCTCATGCGCTTGATCCATCGAGTCGTTTACGTGATCGAGCATGACATACTCAACCGTTACTTTATGCTGAGCTTTTGACTGCTCAACGTATTTACGACTCGACTCTAAAAACTGTTCGATGTTGTACTTTTTATTGATCGGTACGATTTCATTGCGCAGTTCGTCGTTAGGCGCATGCAACGAAATAGCGAGCATTACATCGATTTGCTCGCGTAGCTTGTCCAATGCGGGTACCACACCTGAGGTACTCAAGGTGACTCGACGTTTAGACAAACCAAAACCATAATCGTCCATCATAAGGTCCATCGCTGGCACCACATTGTTGAGGTTAAGCAACGGTTCGCCCATCCCCATCATGACGACGTTAGTTACAGGTTTAATACCTGTTTTACCATAGGCTCCTAGTAGCTGATTCACACGCCACACTTGGCCGATGATTTCCGCTACGTTGAGGTTACGGTTGAACCCTTGTTGACCCGTTGAGCAGAAAGTGCACTCAAGGGCACAGCCTACCTGTGACGAGACACATAATGTGGCGCGATCGCGTTCTGGAATCCACACAGTTTCAACGTCTTGACCATCAAACAATGTCATCACGAACTTAATGGTGCCATCGCTTGACTGCTGTTGTTCACGGATTTCTGGCGCGCGAATTTCAGCACATTGTTTGAGTTTCTCGCGTAATCCTTTGTTGAGATTGGTCATCTCATCAAAGTCGTCGACACAAAAGTGATAGAGCCATTTCATGACCTGGTCGGCACGGAACGGTTTTTCGCCCATATCTTTGAAAAAGGCTTTCATCCCGTCGCGGTTCAGGTTTAGAAGATTCACTTTTTTATCGATAGCGTTGGTCATAAATTTCCTGTATCTAAAAAGTACCGTGCGCCAACGGGCGCACGATTTCATTCGTTAAACGATCAGTCTTGCTCAAGAGGCGAGACTTATCGAGTACGTGGGCAGATCTCTTCATCGCTGAAGAAGTACGCGATTTCGCGTGCTGCTGTTTCAGCTGCGTCAGAACCGTGTACTGCGTTCTCGTCGATAGTTTCAGCATAGTCTGCACGAAGCGTGCCCGCCAATGCGTCGGCTGGGTTCGTTGCACCCATGATTTCACGGTTTTTCAGGATAGCTTCTTCGCCTTCCAATACTTGTACTACGATTGGACCTGAAGTCATGAATTCAACCAATGCGCCGAAGAAAGGACGCTCGCTGTGTTCGGCATAGAAGCCTTCAGCTTGTTCTTTGCTCAAGTGCATCATTTTTGACGCTACGATACGCAAACCTGCGCTTTCGAAACGATTATAGATTGCGCCGATTAAGTTTTTCGCAACCGCGTCGGGCTTAATAATTGATAAAGTGCGCTCTAAAGCCATCTTTTTTACTCCAAAATGGGTATTTAACCAGAGGTGAAAATTTCCGCGCGAATTATACGTTAGATCTCGGAAAAAATCGAATATCTATTGATTGTTTTTTAACTCGTTCTCAGCTAGTATCGAAAAACGTTTAGCCTTATAGACGTCCAAAAGGAGTCCGTCATATGTCGAATACGACCCAGTTCCAAAAAGCTACCTTAGGCGGTGGATGTTTTTGGTGTATTGAATCAGCATTTAACCAACTTAAAGGCATTGAGTCGGCGCAGTCAGGTTACACTGGTGGTGACACCGAGAATCCAACCTATAAACAGGTCTGCAATGGCGATACCGGTCATGCGGAAGTTGTACAGTTAACTTTTGATCCGTCGATTATTAGTTATCGACAGATTTTAGAAATCTTTTTTACCCTGCACGATCCCACCCAAGTAAATCGTCAAGGTAACGATGTCGGCACACAGTATCGTACTTCTATCTTTTATCATGATGATGAGCAACAACAAGTCGCGTTGGAACTGATTGATGAACTTGAAAACGATGCGGTATTTGAAGATCCGATAGTGACCGAAGTTGCACCACTCGACACCTTTTACAGTGCCGAGGATTACCATGATGATTACTTTAATCGCAATCCGGAGAATCCGTATTGCCAAGCGGTTATCTCACCTAAGCTGGCAAAATTTCGTAAAACCTTCGCTGACTTACTGCGCAGCTAACACGCGATAAGTGTTCAGCACATGGTCCGCGGCATATTCCATCTCTTGCATGGTGGTGTCGCGGCCTACACTAAAGCGCAATGATGCATGCGCTAGTTCATCTGCCAAACCAATCGCACGCAACACATAAGACGGTTCAACGCTCGCTGAAGTGCAAGCAGATCCTGATGAAATCGCCAAGTCTTTCAACGACATTAACAACAGCTCGCCCTCGACGTTGGCAAAACTGATATTCATAATGTTGGGTACACGATGGGACGCATGACCATTGAGCTTGATGCCAGGTTCGGCTAGTAACTTTTCGAGAAACAACTGGCTTAGCGCACTGTAATGTTCACGATCATCGTCTAAGCGCTGACTTGCGAGCTGTGCCGCTGCACCTAAGCCAACAATCTGATGAGTTGCCAGGGTGCCTGAACGCATCCCGCGTTCGTGCCCGCCCCCATGCATTTCAGCCTCAAGTTGTACTTTAGGTTTACGACGTACATAGAGCGCACCGATGCCTTTCGGACCGTACATTTTATGAGCCGATATGGAAAGCAAATCAACACCGAGTTGCTCTACATCGAGTGGCAGTTTACCGGCACTTTGCGCAGCATCGACATGCAGCAGTACGTTGTTCTCCCGACACCATGCACTGATAGCGGGGATATCTTGAATAACGCCAAGCTCGTTGTTTACATGCATCACACTGACTAATACCGTGTCCTCACGCAGCGCTTGTTGTAATGCTTGGGTATCAATTAAGCCGTCCTTATCGACTGATAAAAACGTCACATCAAAACCTTCTCGCTCGAGCTGCAGTGCTGGATCAATGACGGCCTTGTGTTCGGTCGCTACAGTAATAAGATGTTTCCCTTTATTACGCGCCTGATGCATGACACCTTTGAGTGCTAAATTATCCGATTCTGTCGCGCCCGAGGTGAACACAATCTCGCGCGGATCGGCGTTGATTAAATCCGCCACTTGATTGCGTGCGATATCTACCGCCTCTTCCGCCTGCCAACCGAGACGATGCGATCGCGATGCGGGATTGGCAAAAATACCATCCGCTGTTAAGTATTTCATCATGGTATCTGCGACAGATTTGTCCACGGGCGTGGTTGCCGCGTAATCTAGATAGATCGGCTGTTTCAAAACAACTCTCCGATATTACAGCACATTAAGCTCTATTTTCTGGCTATGCTCGCCTGCTTGACGATGACCAATTTGCGCCACTTCCTTGGTCGCCATTAGTTCCGCGAGGGTGATTCCATCCAGAAATTGTGCGATACGATCGCTAAGACCTTCCCAAAGCGAGTGAGTCAAACACTGTTCACCGTTATGACAGTTACCTTTGCCTTGGCATTTGGTTGCATCTATTGACTCGTCTACCGCATCAATGACCGCACCCACGGAAATTGAATCGGCGTCGCGACCCAAACGGTAGCCTCCGCCCGGCCCACGCACGCTGATTACCAGCCCACGTTTGCGCAAACGCGCAAAGAGTTGCTCCAGATAAGACAAAGAAATACCTTGGCGCTCTGAGATATCAGCCAGGGGTACGGGTGCTTGCTTAGCAAACATCGCGACGTCGAGCATCGCTGTCACTGCATAGCGACCTTTTGAAGTCAGACGCATCAATCTCCCCCTTTAATGGCTCAGTATAATCTTCCTCTTAGTTAGTGTACTTTTCCGACTAAATTAGTCAAGTATTCTACGAGTCCGAATTTTTCGTGTGTTTATCGACTGAAGCAAGCATGCCGCGCAAAATATTAAGCTCATTTTCCTCGGGGCGCGCGCGATTAAATAAACGTCGCAACTTAGTCATAACCTGACCTGGATGTTGACGAATAATAAAACCGGTATCTGTTAGCGTCGACTCTAAATGTTGGTAAAACTGTTCGAGCGCCTCAACGCGAGGGTACGCTTGAGTGACTTCTGGCGTTTCGTCCTGTTCTAAGAACTGCATGCGTACTTCATAACATACGGTTTGAACGGCCATCGCCAAGTTCAGCGAACCATAATCAGGGTTGGTCGGAATATGTAAATGAAAATGACTTTGCTGCAACTCTTCGTTCGTTAGACCACTGTTTTCGCGACCAAATACGATAGCGACAGGATATTTTGGTGCTTCACTTAACACTTGCCCTGCCGCTTGACGTGGGCCAAGTAAGGGCCAGTCGAGCGTACGATTACGTGCGCTTGTAGCAAGCACTAAGCCACAATCATCTATCGCTTGATCGAGTCGTTCAACAATACGGGCGTTGGCTAGAATATCGGTGGCGCCAGCGGCGAGCGCCGATGCATGGCTGTCCGGCTCCGAAACCGGGTCGACTAATACTAGATCGCTAAAACCCATGGTTTTCATCGCCCGTGCGACGGAACCGATGTTGCCAGTATGTGAGGTATTCACCAGTACAATTCGAACGTTATCGAGCATGACAGTGCCTTTATCTAATTTTACCCAGTGTAGAAAAGTTGCGCATTCTACCTCAACACTGGTAATATGCGCGACCTTAAAATTCGTTCTTTCACAGCACAGGTAATTTGAAAATGCATCCGATGTTAAACATTGCGGTGCGCGCAGCGCGTGCAGCCGGTAAAATTTTGCTTAAAGAATTCGATCAGGGTCAACCGATCGATGCAACCGCCAAAGGCCCGAATGATTGGGTATCTGAAATGGATCAGGCGGCAGAACAAGCGATCATCAATACCATCAAAAAGGCGTATCCTGAACACGGTATTATCGCTGAAGAAAGCGGCACGCAAACGGGAAAAGATAACGACTTTCAGTGGGTTATCGATCCGTTGGATGGCACAACAAATTACTTGCGCGGTGTTCCTCACTTCTGTATCTCGATTGCCGTCGTTCATAAAGGAACGGTACAACAAGGCGTCGTTTACGATCCTGTACGCGAAGAACTATTCACCGCATCACGTGGCGCGGGCGCTCAGCTCAACGGACGTCGTCTACGTCTGTCGCCATTGACCGAACTCAATGGCGCGTTACTCGCAACGGGTTTCCCTTTTAAAGCGAAACACCGCTACGATGAATATCAAGCCATGTTTGGTCGCTTATTCGAGCGTTGTGCAGATATGCGCCGCGCCGGTGCTGCAGCCCTCGACCTCGC
>NZ_DEYI01000014.1:0-9021 GCF_002364475.1 Idiomarina sp. UBA3162 | reverse complement strand
CGTATCAAGTCTGATCCAAGTGGGGCAGCAAAATCGTGTCGTGGTCAAGACCAGCGATAACGAGTTTACTGTGAAGCCGGTAAAAGTGGGCATGCGAGTGGGAGACAACGTGCAAATTTTGAGTGGCTTAGCGGCCGGCGAACAGGTGGTCACTAACGGGCAATTTATGCTTGATTCGGAAGCTTCAATGCAGGGCTTGCTACCCGATCAAGATACAACGATGCCAATGATGCAGCACTCACACGGGGGGATGCATGATTAATCATCTCATTGAACTGAGTTTAAAGCACCGTTGGCTGGTCTTGTTGCTATCAATAGCCGTGACTTTGGTTTGCCTTCACTCATTGAAAGACACGCAACTTGATGCGATTCCTGACTTATCTGACGTGCAAGTGGTGGTTAAAACTAGCTATCCAGGTCAAGCACCAGCCGTGGTTGAAGAACAGGTGACCTACCCTCTGTCGAGTACGTTACTTTCGGTACCTAAGACAAAATCGGTGCGCGGCTTTTCGTTTTTTGGCGACTCGTATATTTACATTGTTTTTGAAGAGGGTACGGACCCGTATTGGGCCCGTAGCCGAGTGCTTGAATACCTGAATCAAGCTCAGGGGCAACTTCCAGATGACGTACAGCCCATGTTGGGGCCGGACGCCTCCGGTGTCGGTTGGATTTACCAGTATGCTTTGGTGGATCGTACAGGAAAGCACAACTTAGGCGAGTTAACGCGTATTCAGAATTGGTACTTAAAGCAAGGATTGCAAAGTGTTAAAGGTGTGGCCGAAGTAGCACGCGTAGGCGGTATGGTGGAGACTTATCAGGTGGTGGTCGAGCCGAGTCAGCTACGCCGCTACCAATTGAGTTTAAGTGATGTGACGTCGGCGATTCAAAATGCCAATGCTGAAGTCGGTGGTTCCGTCGTTGAAATGGCCGAGGCCGAGTACATGGTGCGCGGTTTGGGTTATCTACAATCGATAGATGACTTTCGAAGTTTACCTATCGGTAAGCCGTCTGCTCATGACGGTATTATTACCTTAGGTGATGTGGCTCATATACGGATAGGTCCTGAGTTGCGTCGGGGTGTTGCGGACCTTAATGGACAAGGAGAAGTGGTCGGTGGGATTATTGTCATGCGTTACGATAGTAATGCACTCAAGACGATCAACGGTGTTAAGGCTAAATTAGCAGAACTTGCTCAGGGCTTACCCGAGGGGGTCGAAATCGTTCCGACTTATGATCGCTCCGAGTTGATCAATGCGTCAGTTGATAACCTCAGCAGTAAACTGGTTGAGGAAATGGTTTTTGTGGCGGTGATTTGTTTCATCTTTTTGCTACACGCTCGCTCAACATTAGTGGCAGTGATTAGCTTGCCCCTATCCGTTTTGATTGCACTATGGATCATGAACCTGATGGGCATTACGGCAAACATTATGAGCCTTGGCGGCATTGCTATTGCCATCGGCGCATTGGTGGATGCGGCGATTGTGATGATCGAAAATGCCCATAAGCATTTACAGGCTTATGAACACACTCATCAGCGACAACCTCAAGGTAACGAGCGACAGCGTGTGCTTTTAGCAGCCTGTACCGAGGTTGGCGGTTCGTTGTTCTTTTCGCTCTTGATTATAACCGTTAGTTTTTTACCTATCTTTGCTTTACAAGGTCAACAAGGGCGCTTGTTTGAACCTTTAGCATATACGAAAACGCTCGCCATGGCATCTGCCGCGCTGTTGGCTATCACACTGATACCAGTACTTATTGGATTTTTTATCCGAGGCAAAATACCCAAAGAGGAAACAAACCCACTCACGCGATTGCTTGTATGGCTATATCGCCCACTGCTTAACAGTGCATTGCAATGGCCAAAGATCACTATCGTGCTGGCTATCGCGATTACAGCGAGCGCCGCCTACCCGTGGCAAAAGCTCGGTTATGAATTGATGCCACCGCTGTACGAGGGCGACTTAATGTATATGCCAACAACGCTGCCAGGTATTAGCGTTGAGGAAGCCTCTCAGTTGCTACAGCAAACTGATAAGTTAATCGCCCAACACCCGCAGGTAGAGCGCGTGTTTGGTAAAGTGGGTCGCGCTGATACAGCAACCGATCCCGCTCCCCTCACCATGATCGAAACCAGCATCACGTTGACGCCCGAATCGGACTGGCCTGAGGGGAAAACAATTGATGACATAAAATCCGAGTTAGATCGATATGTGCAAGTGCCTGGCTTGACTAATGCGTGGGTCATGCCCATACGAACACGTATTGAGATGCTCGCAACTGGAGTAAAAACGCCATTAGCAATAAAAGTGAGTGGACCTGAGCCTCAGCAACTGCAAACCATTGCTACGCAAATCGAAAATCAACTTAAGGATAGTTCTGCAACGGCATCTGTGATTGCTGAGCGCGCACAATCGGGTCGCTATATCGAGATCGCGCCCAAGCTCGACGAAGCGGCACGATACGGTGTTGCGCAGGCCGAACTCCAACAGCTCATTACCCATGCGGTGGGTGGACAACAGGTCGCCACGTCGATTCAAGGGGAACAACGTTTTCCTATCAACGTGCGCTATCCACGTGCATTGCGAGATCATGTTGATAAGCTGAAGGAGCTCAAGATCTACAGCGAATCGGGGCGTTGGTTAGTGCTTGGCGATATTGCGGATATCCGTCTGACACAAGGTCCAGCAGTACTTAAAAGTGAAGATGCGCGGCTCAGTAGTTGGATATTTATTGAACCTATTGCAGGTGTCACGAGTTCAGAATTTATTGCCGAATTGACGTCACAGCTAAAGGCACTTGAGTTACCCGAAGGCTACAACTGGAGCTGGACTGGGCAGTTTGAGGCCATGCAACAAGTGGAGCGCGATCTTCAGCTGATTATTCCTATCACATTGGTGGTTATTCTGTGCTTGCTGTATGCCGCATTTAACTCGCTTTCCCAGTCACTGTTAGTGATTGCGACGCTGCCATTAGCTTTGGCCGGTAGCCTATGGTTCATTTATCTATTGGATTACCAACTGTCGCTTGCGGTTATCGTTGGCATGATCGCGTTGGCTGGCGTGGCTGCTGAATTTGGGGTCGTTATGTTGCTTTACCTTAATCAGGCATGGAAAGCGCACGACGCGGAGGTAGCTCAATTAATGCCTGCGATAGAGGAGGGGGCGTTAAAGCGAGTTCGACCCAAAGCAATGACTGTCGCCACCATTATTGTCGGGTTGCTGCCAATTATGTTGGGTTCGGGTATTGGTAACGATGTAATGCAACGTATTGCGGCTCCTATGGTGGGTGGAATGGTGTTGGCCCCCTTGGTTTCAATGGTGCTGATACCAGTGGTATTTATGTTGCTAAATCGACGTCAAAAATGATGTCTGACATGAGGCTGCGACCCGTTTGGGTCGCAGTCTTAACAAAAAACTTACATAATATTTATTTATGATTCAATAATTTACCAGGCGATTGAAAAAAAAAATTGATTAATCGATCTGGCGAATACAAAACGGCTCTTCTAGAATACACTTCAACTTGACAACACTACGGTGAAATCAAGTCGGCCAAACCCATCGCGAGGTGGGGACGGAAAGCTTCGGGTCTTCTAAAAATAAAAAGCGAAGATAGCCGGGTTGCGAAAATTAGGATTTCGCAAAATGAAAACTTCAGTAAAAACCCTCTTAGTTGCTAGTTTGTTCACTACCACCGCAGCCGTTGCTGAGCAAATGGACTTAAGCAATACCGATACTACTTCATTCACTGTTAACGGTACCGTTGAGAAAGTGTGTAAAGTTGATAACAGCAGTGGTCCTTCAAAAACCATCGCGTTAGACGGTGTTGCAACAGCCGGCTTTGGTGTTGGTTTCTGGTGTAATACAGCCGCAATGCCAACCATCACTTATAGCTCACAAAACGGTGGTGTATTGGCACTTAACAACGATCCACAAGCAGGTTTCATTCCATACACTATGGATCACGGCGCCGCAGTGGGCGTATCTCTAACCTCTCCTTATTCAATGACTGGTAACGGTAACATGGTGGGTAACAATACCAATGGTGACCTACACCGCCGTACATTGAAAGTGTCTCCAGCACCAACTGGTTATGAGCGTGCAGGTGACTACAGCGACACGATCACTGTCACTGTTACACCTAACTAATTGAGTTTTTCATTCTAAGCCATCGCCTTCGGGCGATGGCTTAACTTTCCCGAATAACCTCAAGAGTTCAGCCATGTTAAAGAAAACGATGTTGTGGCTGCTAGTACTCGTTGCTGTGCTGGTAGATGCCTACGAAGTGGAGCCGATGATCGCTGAAATCCAGGCGACCAGTGGTAATAATCGTGTGACGTATCGTGTCGCAAACCCGAGCGAAACCACCTTGCCACTCGAAGTGGAAGTCTATAAACGTAGTTTCGACGAAAACCAAGTCGAACAGCTTGTAGAAACTGATGACATCATTGTCTTGCCACCGCAAATCGAGGTGGCGGCTCAATCGTATCAAGTTTTTCGTGCGCAATTTATTGGTGACCCCCGCCTAGCTGAAACACAGTCTTATCGGATTGTATTCAAACAATTGCCATTGAAGAGCGAGCCGAACGGTGAGCCAGAGATTAATATGGTATTTAATTTTGCCACGTTGTTGTTTGTTAACCCACAACAAGGTATCGAGGATTTGCAACAGCAACTGGATTGCGACAATACAGATAAAGAATGTGAGTTAGTACTTACTAATAATGGAAACCAAGTCGTTAATCTTAATGGCAGTCAACTGATCATCAATGCTGATGGTGAACGTGCCGTTGATTGGACCATGTACCGTGAATTATTGCCGGTTTCCTATTTGATGCCATCGCATACCATTCGATTAGCTTTGGCGTCGCTTAATGAGCAAGGACGAGTCCAAGATGCGCGCATTGAATTGGCTGATGATCGTTAGTGCGTCTGCTTCGGCTTATGCATTACCTGCTCAATCTCAACAGTATGCCATTGACCTGCCGGTCAGTTATAACGAACGTGATATCAAGGATATTGCAGCGACCATTCAAGCGGGTCAAGTCGTTGCTGTCGTGAAACAGTCATTGCTGAGCTCAATGGGCCGTATGCTGAATGATGATACTATTCAATGGCTAGAAGCTTATTCTGACAGTTTAATACCCATTGCTGCATTACAGGATCGCGGCATTTTCATCGATTTTTCACCGCAAAATATGAGTCTAACGGCAAAGTTAGCCGGTAGTGCTCTGCGTCCGACCGAGCTGAATTATGGGGCAGCCGATTATGTGGTGATTCCTGATAGTACGGCAACGATTGCAAGCGTTAATCGTTTTAACCTGCTAACGGAGACTGTCGAATCGGACACGCGCTTCGCATTAGAGTGGCTCGGATCAGCCAACGTCGGAGGCTATGATGGCGTGAATGCGCGCTGGTCTGCCTTTGCCGATCGCGACGACGAGGGCAATAACGAGTTTTACCGCGGTGAGGTCACACTATTTCACGATAACCCTCAATTACCATTGCGCTATGAGTTAGGCGATTTAACCACCTTCACGAGTGGTCATGTGAGCGGACTCAATATGGGTGGTATTGGTATTTCGCGGGCTTATCGAGAGTTGCAACCGCGTCGTGAAATTAGTCCAGGTAACAGTCAACAATTCTATCTCCCTTCGAGCGCCGATGTTGAGATCCAAGTGAACGGTTTTACGGTTTTACGTCAGCAATTTAACCCGGGTCGTTATGAGTTAAATGATTTGCCGTTCACTGCTGGCGCCAATGAGGTATTGGTCGTCGCAACGTTCGAAGATGGCACAACACAGACATTTCGCTTTGATAATTTCTATAGCGGCGCATTGTTGCGTAAAGGTCTTTCGGATTTCTCGTTTCAGCTAGGTTATGCATCGGAATTTGAAGAGTTTTCATATAACTATGCGGATGAACTGACATTTTCTGGCTATTACGATTACGGTTTCTCAGATAGTTTCACTGCCGGCATGAACCTCGAGCTCAGTAGCTTGGGCCATATTGTCGGCACTACGGTATCCTATGGTTTTGACATTGGTGTCATTACATTGCGTGGCTCTCAATCTAAACTGGATGAATTTAATGGCTATGCAGCGTCCATCGATATGGGGTTCTCGGTTTGGGGAAGTGGTTACAACAGCTCGCCTAACTTACGCTTTAGTTTTGAGAAAAGAGTCGATTTTGCTCCCACAGTAGCTACCCAGCCACTTGCACTATTTGATGATCGACGGGTGACGGCAGACTATACCTACTTTTTCAATGACGAGCTTGATTTAACAGCCAGTGTGTCGCGTTACGAAGCGGTGGATGGCACAACTATCAATACTGATTCGTTACGACTCAGCTGGCGCAGTCGTGGTTGGCTGTTAAGTGCCGAATATTATCGCAGTAACTTTGTCGATCCATTAACGCAGCAACAAGACGGCGTGTTTTTGAGTATTTCTTGGAATAGCTATGATTCGCGTAGTCAGTTGCGTACAAGGGTTGAATACGATGACCGCAGAGAACAGGCACAAGCGAGCTTTGGTCGCATTAACCGCAACCGGGTAGGCAACTATGGTTACGAAATCTATGGCATCGATAATCCACAGTTACGTGATATTCGAGCCAGCGGTAGTTACACCGGCAACCGTATGCGCGGCGAACTGACGGCATCAAAACTTGAACTAGAGTCGGGCGCTAGTTTTGACATCTATCGCACATCGCTGAGTACGACGCTCGGTTTTGCAGACGGCAGCCTTGGCATGTCGAGTATTGTTGATGCGCCGTTCGCATTGATTAATAAGCATGAAACGCTAGCAGATAGCCGCGTTGAGATTAATCCCGACTATTTGGGTGAGATCGAAGCGCGGGCAGGCGACACCCTCGCAGGACTTGTCACCCTCGGAGCCCCCTTTAGTGAAACCAGTGTTATTGTCAATGTGCCTGACGCGCCGCTCGGTTATAACTGGGGTCCAGGTTTATATGATTCGAGCGGTGGCAGTGTGACTGGACGTGTCATTACTGTGGGTTCTGATGCCGCTTATTTAGTCTTGGGCTACATTCAAGATGAATCAGGTCAGCCGTTAAGCTTAGAGCGTGGCGAACTGGTTGGAAATGGATTGGTGTTGGATGTATTTACCAATCGCAGGGGCCGTTTTGCGGTCGAGGGCATTGCGCCAGGTACTTACAAGTTAGTGATAGGTAAGTATCAAGCAAAAGTGAACTTTAAAGCAGCGGAAGAAAATTTAATTGATGCGGGGATTATTACCGTGAGCGAGGTGCAACCATGAACAGGTTCATAATCGTGTTTATTTTTCTGGTGTCAGCTGTGGCACAAGCTGATGGGCGTTACCCACACCAGTGCACGGGTGATTTTGATGTGCAAGTCAACCAATACAATTCGGTGCGGTTTGACGATGAAATTTTATTGCCGATAAAAGTGCAGGCGTTTCGAGAGGGGCGTCCTTGTATCGATAGTTTGATTTTTAGCGCTGTAGATAACGGACCTTTCAAACTCATCGGTGAAGGGGGCGCACAGCTCGATGCGACTTTACTTAATACCAATCGCAAACCTTTGCCGGTGCGCACCGTCGATGGACGTCGCTCTTGGGTCGTTGATTACAACGGTCATCAGCATCTTAATTTGTGGTTACGTATTGATGCACACCGCGTGATTACGGCGGGCGCATACTCGGCCGCTCTGGTTATTCAATCTAAGGATGGTCGCAATACATTGGTGGATAAAGTGGTCGATCTTGGGTTTTACATGCCTGCCATTGTCAGTATTCAAGTCGCTCGCTCACACAGTGATTCGGTGCGCGGTCATGGCGGCCACTACCAAGTAGATTTAGGCAGCCTCAATGACGGGGCGCGTGCTGATTGGCGGTTAAAAGTGTTTAGTAACAGTCTTTACGACGTATCGATTTATTCAGAGGACCGCGCGTTGGTGCATCAGCAAGACAGCAGCAGTCGCATCCCGTATGAGATCCTTTTTGATGGTAACCGTTTTCCCGCAACTACCACCTACCAACGCAGCTACCAGCAAAGTTACTCTGGTAAGCGGCGCTTTGATATGGGTATCGTTGTGGATGATGTGAAGTATCAACGCGCAGGTCGTTATCAAGACACCGTTTATGTGACAGTGACAGCAAGATAGGAGTTGTTTTGAGTAAACAGAAGTTAAATGCAGGTTTTACGCTGATTGAGTTGATTATTGTTATTGTGGTCATTGGTGTCTTAGCGGTGACGGCGGCGCCTAAGTTTTTTGACTTTGGTACCGCAGCACGGACCAATGCAGTTAAGTCGATGTCGGGTACCTTGACGGAAGCCTCCAAGCATATTGATGCTGCACTACAGTTACCTAACCGAGTTATCGACGTGAATGGAAGCCCGTGGTTAGACGTCAATGGTGACGGCATTATCGAAGCCGATACCACCTCAGACCAAGAGAATCCGCGTAACAATGTCAGTCGTGACATTAAGCTGATAAAGAACGGCGATGGTCAATTGGGGCCTGATAACTTCGAAGTGGCAAAAATGGTGAATTTCTCAGAGGATGTCATCATTGAAGTCGGTGAGCGTCATCAAACCTATATCGGTTTTGACCGTGATGATGATGGTGAAATAGCGGATGACAACTGTCGCGTTTACTTTACCCAACCGATCAACTCACGCGGTACTTTTGTCGCACACAAAACAGACGGCTGTTAATCAACCATTAAAAAAGCCTCGCAGCAAAACTGCGAGGCTTTTTAATTCGACTCACGCGGTGCGATTAAGCAACGTTGATGGTCGGGATGATGTTCTCTTTCGCTGCTTTTTCAGCGTCACGGAACGCATCCATTTGGTCAAAGTTTAGATACTTATAAACTTCGCCAGCCATCGCGTTAATGTCTTGCGCGTACTCAAGGTACTCTTCTGGTGTCGGTAAACGACCCACGATAGCGCCTACTGCTGCGAGCTCTGCAGAAGTAAGGTAAACGTTTGCGCCATCACCTAAACGGTTAGGGAAGTTACGAGTTGAAGTAGACAG
>NZ_DEYI01000089.1:0-18730 GCF_002364475.1 Idiomarina sp. UBA3162 | reverse complement strand
CTGCACGTATCCGCGAGAAGCTGTAAGCAGCATTCGATGCAGAAAAAGCCCGGCAATTCAGTTGCCGGGCTTTTTTTTGTTTGTGCTAGACTGACTCCATGCAAGCATCGATTCAAATATTAAAAGCAGCTTTAGAAGAACTGCTTAATAAACAGTCACGTTGGACCGAGTACGAGTTAATCCAAGCGCTCAAAGCCGAGCCTTACGTCATTTTTGACGAGCAAGCACTATCGGACACTCAGGCACTATTCGAAACGCACTTCATTCTGTTTCACTGCCTGTATCTTATCCGTGAAGAATGGCATAAGCATACGGAACTTGAAATTTATACGCTTGAAATAAAGGCAACGCCGCGCACAACGGATCTAGACAACGCAGCACATGTGAATGCGCTGCAAGCGCAAGACCCGCTAGCGAACTATTACTTAGATTGGTCCAACTTTACTGAGACAACACAGCAGGATGTGGAACAACTTTTAAATGATTTTTGGTCTCGTATGACTGGCTCGACGCGTAAGCGTCAAAGCATGGCACTTGATGAAGCTTGGCAACAGCTTGAGCTGGCGCCCACTTCGGATATGGGCGAAGTCAAACGTCAGTATCGCAAGCGGGTACATCAATGTCATCCTGATAAAGGGGGGTCAGTGAGCGAGATGCAAGCAATACAGGTCGCATACCAGCGTATTACCAAGTCGTAGCCGGGGAAGTGAGAAACGCGCATGAATAACGATGCCAAGCAGCAATTAGAGCAATTACGTCAAGCGATTGATAACACCGACGCTCAACTGATCGAGTTAATAAAGCAACGCTCTGAATTAACTAAGCAAGTGGGAGATGTCAAACGTCACCTTCAAGCACCGCTCTATGTTCCGGAACGTGAACAGCAGATGATTTCTGCGCGGCGTCAGCAAGCTGAGCAGATGGAACTCAGCCCCGATCTAATCGAGGATGTATTGCGCCGTATTATTCGTGAGTCCTACCGTACGCAAACCGCGCAAGCGACACCGACTTCGTGTGCCCTAGAACGCCCGGTCATTATCGTCGGTGGACGCGGCCGTTTGGGCGGGCTTTTTTGTCGTCTGTTTAAACAAACCGGTTATGCGGTTGAAGTGATCGATAAAGGGGATGCGTTGCATGATATTGCTCAGTATGAACCGCAACTGGTTATTATCGCTGTTCCGGTGAACGTAACCAACCAAGTTATCAGTGAACTTCCTCCGCTGCCGAATGACTGTGTCTTGGCGGATCTGACAAGTATTAAGCATCAACCTCTGCAGCATATGTTAGCACGACATGAGGGACCTGTGGTTGGGTTGCATCCGATGTTTGGCCCGTCAGTGCCTAACCTTGCTAAACAATTGGTGGTCGCTTGTGAAGGGCGCGGTGCAGAAGCCTATCAGTGGCTTATCGCACAACTCACGAATTGGGGCGCGCACGTCGAGTGGGTTAACGCAGAAGCGCATGACAGCAGCATGGGCTGGATTCAGGTGATGCGTCATTTGAGTACCTTCGTTTATGGTGCGCACATGGCAGAGGAACAAGCGGATATCGCGCAACTGCTACAATTGAGCTCACCCATCTATCGAATGGAGCTCATGATGGTTGGACGTCTATTTGCTCAAAATGCCGAGCTATATGCTGATATCATTCAGTCTCATCCAGAGCAGTTCAGTATCATTAAGCGTTATTTAGCACGCTTTCAAAGCACCTTGGAGATATTGGAACGGGGTGATAAAGCAAACTTCGTCGAAACCTTCCAGCATGTGAATCGGTATTTTGGCGAGTTTGCAGAACAATTTCTGCAAGAGAGTGAAGCGCTCGTCCAGTTATCGGATGACCAGCGCTTTAGAGGGACTACTACCGGCTAACTTGATATTGACTCATAAGTTCGGCTAGCGCGTCTGGAGAAGCGGGTTTATGCAACGTCGCATCCATCCCTGCTTCTCGGCAAGCTTCCATTTCGGTCGCACTTTGGTGACTGGTAATGGCAATAATTGGCGTTTCGGCGTAACGAGACTCCGCACGAAGACGACGCGCCACCTCATCACCGTTCATGTCAGGCATTTCGTAGTCGATAAAGAAAATATCAATCGCATTGTGCTGTGCGACTTGCAGCGCCTGTTCACCATTTTCTGCATGATAAAGATTTTCCGCATACTGCGTAAGCATCGCTTTCAGTACTTCTGTGCTGATAAAGTCATCATCAGCGATTAAGATATTCATGTTTTACGTCCTTATGATACTACCGTTCTTTAGCGTTTCGTTTTACCCTAGCACTGAACGTTAGATTTGCCTAGTCAGGAGATGAACTGTGAACGAGAAGTATCAGCGCATAAAAGTCTGGGATAGCTTCATCCGTATTTATCATTGGTTAATGGTCGCGGCGGTTGCTGGGCTGTGGTGGACCGGTGAAGAAGGACGAATGGATCTGCATCAGGATATTGCGATTGCCCTTGCAGCTCTATTAATCACCCGTGTTGGGTGGGGTTTTTTCGGTAGTGAAAACGTTCGTTTTAGCGCGTTTGTCACCTCACCCAAACGGGTTCTGAGTCATTTAGGTGCGCTATTTAGCAAACGCTATGAGTCAGGCAATACACATAGCCCAGCAGGTGCTTATTCGGTTTTACTATTGTTGCTGATATTGATGATTCAAATAGGCACCGGACTTTTTGCGACTGACGGAATCCTGTTTTCCGGTCCACTCAATGACTGGGTATCGTCTGATGTAGCGGACTTTTTGACCGACTGGCATAAAACGCAATTTAACGTCATTTTGGGGTTGGTAGCATTACATATTTTGGCGATTTTACTTTATCGCATACTCGGCTATCGGCTGCTGGCAGCCATGATTACCGGGTATCGATACACGGCTAGTCAAGTGCCGAGACTAAAATCGGGTTGGCAAGGCTTGGTAATCGCGCTTGCGGTTTGGTTTATCTTGGTGATGCTGTTTTAACAGCATCACCCGTAACAACTTAATCTTTATATTGGTCGTGGCAGCCTTTACAGTTTTTCGCCGCGGCCATAAATGCAGGCTTAATCTCATCCATCGAGCCCGAAGCAGCTGCGTCAACGAGGCTATCCGCGTCGGTAATGAGCTGATTTGCGCGTGATTCAAAATCTTCCCAATTATCCCAAATAGCCGGTAATGCGTCGGTGTCATCACCTGGCATCGCACCTTCAACAGCAAAGCCGTCCCACGGGATGTGAGTAAGACGCGCGAAGTCACTCGCTCGGTTACTAAATACGGCAGCGTCATATGGCTCTTCACCTTTTACCATAGCAGCCATCGCTGCAAAGTTATCGCGCATAATTGATAAAGCACTTTGGCGATATTTAACGGCGGACTCGGCGTCGTTAAATGCGTGCTTGTCAGCATGTGCAAATGAAGACATGCCTATGCACATCACGCCTGCTAAAACAGTTGAAATGGTTGTCGCTTTCATTTTTAAGTTCCTTTGCGCTAGATTATTTAACGATAATATTGCACATTCTATCTTTTATGTCTTGTTGCTAGTGTTACATACGTTTTACTTTACACTCAGAGTTTAACTCTTTACACGAAAAAATAATAACCAGTGGGGAACAACCATGAATGCGAAGCACCAGCTGAGCGCGTTGGCTTTGGCGGTTACGAGCGTTTTCGCAACGTCCGTGAATGCCGATCAAACGACACGCGTCAATGGCATGCGCGACAATACACCATCGCTCGTTGCTATTCAGAATGCCACCATTACCACGGAGCCTGGGCAATCTATTGTTAATGCGACCTTAGTAATCAATAACGGTAAGATCGTTTCTGTCGCTAAGAACGGTAAAGTACCAGCGGGCGCAAAAGTGATTGATGGTACGGGATATCATATCTATCCAGGCTTCATCGATGCTTACACCGATTATGGTGTTGAACAAGCTGCTCAACCGGATTGGTCTGAAACGCCCATCTATAACAACCACCGTGAAGGTGGCAATGCGGCAAACGACGCCATTCATGCCCAGCAGCATTGGTATACAGCGTTCGAAAACACGCCCGATGCGGCTAAAAAATGGATTGCTAGCGGCTTCACTAGCGTTCAGACGGCACGTCTAGACGGTATCTTACAAGGCTACGGAACCGCTGTTTCGCTCGCTGATAAAATCGCCAACGAGACGATTTATCAGCCCACGACACGTCAGTTCGGCTCATTTGATAAGGGGACGTCGCAACAACAATATCCCACATCATTAATGGGCAGCATTGCATTGGTTCGCCAAACGCTCTCGGACGCACAATGGTACGAAAATGCATACGGTAAAGAAGCATACAACGGTCCTGTTGAATTTAATGCTGCGCTTGATGCACTCAAAAACATCGAGCAAACCGGTATCGTATTTAAAGTCGAAGATGAAAAATCGCTGCTACGTGCTGATAAGGTATTTGACCAATTCGACGTACCTGCGATCTACTTGGCTTCAGGCTACGAATATGCACGTTTAGAACAAGTGAAGGCAACGGATGCTGAGCTGATTGTGCCGGTCAACTTCCCCGCTGCGCCAGACGTTTCGGGCGTGGATGCATACCTCGATGTGGATCTCGCAAAACTTCGCCACTGGGAACGCGCACCTGCTAACCCCGGTATGCTCGCCAACGCAGGCGTTGACTTTGCATTGACGTTATACGGTTTAGATAAGGCCGATCAATTTTGGCCTAATGTAAAGAAAGCCATGGAAAACGGCTTAACCGAACGCCAAGCCTTAGCCGCACTGACGACCATCCCTGCCAAAATCGCGGGAATCGAGGATAAAGCAGGTAAGCTGCAACAAGGCTACATGGCCGACTTTGTTATGGCTAAAGGTGATTTGTTCAAAGACGGCGTGATCCAGTCGGTTTGGACACAAGGTCAAGAAATTGATTTGATTCCTCGTGAACAAGTGGATTTTGCGGGTGAATATACGACTGACTGGTCAGGTAACTCGTTAACGCTGAGCGTGACGGCACAACCAAGCTTCTCGGGCGACGTTACGTTAGGCGATCAGAGTAGTAAGTTACGTCATCTTGATTCCGGCATTGATCAACTATCTTTTGTGGCTGATCTGGATGTCGCCGGTGAGTCAGGTACGTGGCGCTTTAAGTTGATGCAGACAGCGCAGAATGCAGCTGAGTTAGTGGCTGTGGCGCCAAGCGGTAGCGAACAACGGTTAGCGTTGAACTATCAAGCAACGAACAAAGATGAACAGGCCGCAGAACAAGCAGAGCCGACGTTCGTCAGCGAATTAACGTTCCCGAACGTTGCCTATGGGCAAAAAGGCCTACCAGCGCGTGAAGATGTATTAATTAAAAATGCAACTGTCTGGACCGCAACCGATCAAGGCATATTAGAAAATACCGATGTGTTGGTTCGTGACGGCAACTTTGCTGCAATCGGCAAAAACCTCAGCACGCCAAGTGGTGTTCGTGAAATCGATGGCACTGGTATGCATCTAACCCCGGGTATCATTGACGAACATTCGCACATTGCCATCGACCAAGGGGTGAACGAAGGTTCAGAAGCAGTGACTTCAGAAGTACGCATTGGTGATGTGATAAATTCTGATGATATTCATATTTATCGTTCGCTTGCTGGTGGTACCACGATGGCACAGCTACTACACGGCTCTGCTAACCCGATTGGTGGTCAAGCGCAAGTAATTAAATTGCGTTGGGGCGCCACAGGTGATGTGATGAAGTTTGACGCAGCACCCGCCTCTATCAAGTTCGCTTTGGGTGAAAACGTGAAGCAGAGCAACTGGGGCGATGATATGACGATTCGTTATCCGCAAACACGGATGGGCGTTGAAACTATCATTCGCGATGGCTTCCAAGCCGCACTGGAATACCAAGAGCGTAAACGTGAATACGATCGCTTGAGTGCTGCGGAGAAACGTAAAGCCGCACCGCCACGTCCTGATTACCGTTTAGATGCACTGATTGAAATCATGAATTCTGAGCGTTTTGTTCACGCGCATTCCTACGTGGCATCGGAGATTTTGATGCTGATGCAGGTCGCCGAGGACTTTGGCTTTACCTTAGATACCTTCACTCATATTCTCGAAGGCTACAAGGTGGCTGATGAAATGGCCGCGCATGGGGCGTCAGGTTCGACCTTTGCTGACTGGTGGGCATACAAGTTTGAGGTTTATGATGCGATTCCACAAAACGCGTGCTTAATGCATGATCGTGGTGTACTTACCAGCATCAATTCGGATAGTGAAGACCTGCAACGTCGATTGAATACCGAGGCGGCCAAGTCGGTGCGTTATTGTGGAATGGAACCGCACGAAGCGCTTAAAATGATCACCATTAATCCAGCGAAGCAGCTCAAGGTCGATCAGTACGTGGGCAGTATCGAGAAAGGTAAAGATGCGGACTTTGTGCTTTGGAATCACTACCCATTGAGCAGCTACGCGCAGGCGCAACAGACTTGGATTAACGGTCGTAAGTTCTTTGACCGTGAACTTGATAAACAACGTCAAGCCCAAGTTAAACAAGAGAAACAAGCGCTTATTCAGAAAGTGCTTGCAGCAGGCGATGCCGCGAAGCAAGGCGAACAAGACGCCTATAAAAAAGAGCAACCCGAGTGGCACTGCGAAACTCAGCATGACTTTTGGCTCGATCATTTCGCTGCCAAGTCGCATAGCCATGGAGGACATTAATCATGAAATTACTTAATAAAGCACTGACCGCAGCTTTGCTGAGCGCATGCGCAGTGACGCAATCGGTGGCGCACGACGAGGTGCCAGGTAAGAAACAAGCACAGCCCATCGTGCTACAGAACGGTACTTTACACACGGTGACTAAAGGCGTTTTAAGTCAAACCGACTTATTATTTGCTGATGGTAAAATCGTCGCAATCGGTCAAGATCTAGCGGTGCCCGCTGACGCGCAGGCTATCGATATCAGCGGTCAACATGTCTACCCCGGCGTAATTGCGATGGACACGACATTAGGTTTGAACGAGATCGAGGCGGTGCGCGCTACTCGTGATGCTGATGAAGTCGGTGATGTTACACCGGAAGTGGCAGGGCATATTGCTTTTAACGCTGACTCAGAAGTGATCCCGACGGTTCGCTACAATGGGGTGGCGTACGCGCAAGTGGTACCCGAAGGAGGCATGGTGAGTGGGCAATCATCTCTCATGCAGCTCGATGGTTGGAACTGGCAAGATGCGTTAGTCACAGCAGAAGAGGGCGTACACATTAATTGGCCGCGCACTTATGTGGTGGATACATGGTGGGAGCGCCGTTCAGCTGAAGAGCAACGTAAAGCCAATGCTGAAGCCTTACAAAAGCTTAAGCAAGTATTTGCTGACGCAAAAGCCTATTATGATGCTAAGCGTGCGGGTCGAGATATTCCTGAGGACCAGCGTTGGGAAGCAATGATGGGATTGTTTGACGACAGCAAACGTTTATATGTGCATGCACAAGATAAACGTCAGCTCGAGCAAGCCATTGAAGTCAGCCAAAGCTATGGTTTTGATCTCGTCTTAGTGGGTGCCTACGATGCGTGGCGCATCGCGGACAAACTGGCTGAATTACAAATCCCGGTTGTTTTCGGTTCACCATTTGGTTTGCCGATGCGTGAAGACGATGGCTACGACCAAGCATTTTCTACCCCCGCTCGTCTTGCCGAAGCTGGGGTAAACTTTGCGATTGCGTATCCAGGTTACTGGGATGTTCGTAATTTGCCGTTTGCAGCAGGTAATGCCGTTGCCTATGGCTTAGATGCTCAGCAAGCACTCAAGGCGATTACACTTAAACCTGCTGAGTTTATGGGCGTTGCCGATAAGCTGGGTTCACTCGAAGAAGGTAAGCAGGCATCGATTGTTGTTTCGAAAGGGGATTTACTTGATCCGATGGGACAATCGTTGACGCACATGTTTATCAATGGCCGTGCGGTGAGCTTAGAAAGTCGTCACACTGAACTGTATAACAAGTATCAGCAAAAGCCGGCTCGTAGCGAATAATCCATGGACATTATTCCGAATAAAAAGCCACTTTCCGAAGTGGCTTTTTTATTGGTCTAATAAATTAATTAATAGTTTTTTGAGCGTTGCGGGCTCAAATGGTTTGTCTGTCAACGCGTCGACACCGCTCTGTTTAATCGTTGTTACTTGTAATTCATTGGCTTGAGCGGTAACCATTAAAATGGGCGTGTGTGCATGAGAAGGATCCTGACGCACATGTTGAGCAAACTCACTGCCACTCATTTCTGGCATATTAAAGTCAGTAACAATAAGATCAAAAGATTGTTGGTTAAGAACATCAATGGCAGCGAGGCCATTATTCGACTCAACAACATGTTCAACACCCATGTTCTCGAATACACGACGCAGCGCGTGGAGAGAGGTAACACTGTCGTCTACTAGTAAAACGCGCAAGTCTTCTACATCAAATAAGTTAAGCTCAACTGACTCCGGCTCAATTAAATCCACTGTGGCTTTAATGGCGCGCTCTAATTGTTGACTCGAAAACGGTTTAGGGAGAATAGCGACAATACCGGCTTGTTTAAATTGTTCCAACTGATCGGGTCGATGTTCACTCGATACCAACATAAAATGCACTGTATCTTCTAAGTTCGACTCTTGAATATAATCGATGAGTTGATGCGCAGTCCCATCTTCAAAATACATTGCACTGGTAACAATATCGGGTTGCCACTCACGGATTAACGTTTTTGCCTCTGCAATCGTTGATGCACCGCGCGTTTCGGTTAATTGTGCTTGACCTAAGTGGTGTTTTATAACTTTTCTTTGTACGTCAGAGGGTTCGACCAGCAAAATACGAAGTTCGTTAATTGACAGTGACATATTTATTTTGAATGGGTGTTTTTAAAAAGAGTATTTGATTTACTCGGCAAACTCAATTAAAAAACGTTATGCTAGGAGCAATAATAATTAAAAAAGGGGAAGTTATGAGCGTCACTCGCGAGTTTTCAGCGGATCAAAAGCAGTTAATCATTTCCATCAAAGGAAAGTTTGATTTTAGCTTGGTCCAAGAGTTTAGGCAGGCCTACAGCCATATTGGCGACAGTGAGCCTCTGGTTATTATTGACTTACGTGAAACCGAATATCTTGATAGCTCAGCATTAGGCATGTTGTTAAACATGAGGAAATCGCTAGGTAGCACCGTTAAAGGGATTCACCTGATTAACGCGCGTCCTGAAGTAAAACGTATCCTCGATATCTCTCGTTTCGAAAAAATGTTTACCATTGCCTAATGAAAATTCTGGTAGTCGACGATCAAAAAGCCAATCAGATCATGCTGACGGGGTTACTGGAATCGTTTGGGCATGAAGTAGTCTGTGCGAGCAACGGTCGTGAGGCGCTAAATGTTTTCCAGCAGGTTCAGCCGCAATTGATACTGCTTGACGTAATGATGCCAGAAATGGATGGCTTTGAGACGGCTCCGCGACTCAAAGCCATGTCGGGCAATATCCACTTACCGATTATTTTTCTTACCGCTCTAGATTCGCAAGAGACATTATTGGAGTGTTTAAAAGTCGGCGGCGATGACTTTCTAAGCATCCCCTTTGAGCCCGTAATACTGCAAGCCAAAGTCAATGCGCATGCACGAGTCCGCGAATTAAGTTATTCGTTGGTACAAAAAAACAGGACGCTCGCTTGGCATTCTGCTCGTATGGAGCGCGAGCAGAATGTGGTGCAGCATATGTTAGAGAATGCGCTCGCCGAAAATCAGTTGCAGCAGCCCTTCGTAAAAAGCTATCTGCGCCCAACGAGTAACTTTAATGGGGATGTTTGCCTCGGGCGGGTGGGTCCCTTCGGTAATTATTATTTATTCTTGGGTGATTTCACGGGTCATGGTCTTGCGCCTGCTACAGGTGCTTTACCCGTCGCTCAGGCGTTTTTTAGCATGGCTGAGCGTGGCTTATCTGTCGGTGACATGGTGACTGAGTTTAATAGTCGACTCTATAAAGTACTGCCAGATGACATGTTTTGTGCTGCACTGGTGGTCGAAATGTCCGCGAATGGCGATAGAATTAGTTGTTGGAGTGGGGGCGTGCCCGATGCATTGCTGCTCGATACGCGAGGGCAACTCGAGCAGCGTATTAAACCCCAGCATATGGCACTCGGGATCCTTCCACGCGCGCAATTTAACAGTCAGTTAGAGCATTATTTTGTCACGCCCGGACAGCGCTTGGTGATGTTCAGTGATGGCGTAGTGGAGGCGTGTAATCATCAAGGTGAAATGATTGGTGAAGAGCGGTTCGCCGACTGGGTCACCGAAATGCTTGATTCAGAGTGTTCGGAAGCACAGTTTCGCGCCATTGTGGAGCGCATTGATAATTTTACTGGTGATACACCACTGAATGATGATTTGTCGCTGCTATGCTTGAAATGCCAAGCAACAGGGCTAGAACCTCAGGCAAAGCCGCAGAATGAGTATAATCTTCCGTTTGAGCTGCGCGTTGTGTTAACAGAGCACGATATTCGCAATCGTGATCCTATGCAACGCATGGTCGACTCGCTGGCTAAACTCGATGCATTGCAGCCGCATAAAACCTCGTTGTACTTGCTGTTTGCCGAGAGTTTCAATAATCTCTTAGAGCACTCTGTGCTTGATATGCAGTCTGAGCTTAAACAGCAAGAGAGTTTTGAGCGTTATTACGAGGAACGGCAATCGCGTATTGAGCAGTTACAAGGGCTGGAAATCTACTTTGATATTGATTATCACCCGACCTCACAGCAACTATCATTCACGCTATCGTCAAATACTGAACACCGATTCGATGGGCAGCATGCGGGCCATTCTACTAACGACTCAGAGGATACCTTTGGTCGTGGGATTAACCTCATCAAGCAGGTGGCCGATGAGGTCGAGTGGCG
The DNA here is from genome assembly GCF_002364475.1 of Idiomarina sp. UBA3162. Lineage (NCBI taxonomy): Bacteria > Pseudomonadati > Pseudomonadota > Gammaproteobacteria > Alteromonadales > Idiomarinaceae > Idiomarina > Idiomarina sp. UBA3162. Next base: position 7,871 of record NZ_DEYI01000089.1, on the reverse strand, counting down.
CGATGGCGGATCGCTACTGTATGTCAGTTATTCGCTCAGCCGCCCGCTCGCTTGACGCGATAACCTTGGTCACTGAGCCACTTTTCGATGATGTCACGTTGATCGCCTTGTAGCTCGATAACATAATCTTTAACCGAACCGCCTACACCGCATTGCTGTTTAAGCTTTTTAGCGACTTGTTTGAGTTCATCATGCGGTAGTGTAAGCCCTTTGACTAACGTAACCCCTTTTCCTTTACGTCCTTTGGTCTCTCGTTGTAAACGCACAATTCCATCGCCTGCGGGAATATCCTCGGGTTCAGGTTCAGGATCGATGCGTCCTTGGTCGGTGCTGTATACCATCTGCGAGAGTGTGTCTTTCCAGTCTGACATGCCGAGTTACCACTTTTTCTTCGGTTGAAATAGTTCTTCAAGTTCGTCGCTTTTACGTTTGCGCGCATCATTACTGTTGGCATCACGGAGTTCGCTGGTTATTTGCTCTAGAGATGCCTGAATTTGCTCATGGCGTCGCTGCGTGTATTCGTCACTGTATGTATGCTCATCGATAGTGCGTAACGCTTTTTCGTAATACTGCCGCGCTGAACCAAGCATATTACTATTGTATGCGTTTTCGCCCCGTTTGATTAAAGTCTCGATGCTAATTTTAAGTTGCAACTTTTGTAAGCGCTGATCTTCCGTATTGTATACCTGTGTGTCAACACGACCTTTGGCATGCTCGCTACGAATGGCACTACGTAAGCGTTTGAGCGCGTTAATCATGGCAATAATTTGTTTATCATTATGCGGCAACTCGAAGTCTTCAGAAATGAGCGAGGTATCGTTTACGTCGAGGCCTTTTAAACGCGTTTCGTACTCATGTATACGATCTTTAAGCGCCTCTGAAGGCATGACATCGTTCATGTTGATTAATAAATCTTTAGCGCGCGCGTTAAGTAGCGCATAAACCGATTTGCCAATCGGAAAGTAGCCGGTAATGTTGATTAGGTCTTCAACCTGATCAAGCACTGCACGAAACTTAGCGTAACGTTGTCTGCGTTCTAAATTTTGTTTCTGTCGATATTGCTGCACGGCGCTGATCATAATGGCCATCAGCACGAGTAACACAATCAGCGATATTATTATTGTATAAACCATAATTTGAGTCTGTCGCTACTATCTAAAAGGTTAGGGTAGGTATAGCGTAAAACGGCTACCACCTAACGAGCTAGAATTCTCCAATTTAATATATCCATGCTGCCCCTTGTATTTATGCGCTTCCGCTATCAATCGGGCAAAATAGAGTCCGAGTCCAGTGCGGCTGCCTTCCATGTCTAAGTAGCGCGGCTGCAGGTCATTTAGCGCGAGTAATGAATCTGGATATCCAGGGCCGTTATCCTCTATCGTAATGGAACACCCACGATCTGCAACACGTTTGGCTTTTATAATAAGCTTATCGGCGGTGTAGCGCATAGCATTAATGAATACATCGTTTAAAACTTGTGTGATTAATGCTCTATCGCCGACGAAAAAGATATCATCGGCGATGTCAGCCGTAAGCGTTATAGACCTACTGTCGCTGTAAAACCGATTGTTCATCACCAACTCTTCAACCACCTCATCCAAATACGTTTTCTCACTTTCGATTTGCAATGAATCCTGTTGTCGGTACAGTGCAAGTAGTTGTACAAGGTTCGTATTAATGCGCTGTGCTTCGTAATGCATTTGCGCCAATTCGCCCTGAGTTTTGGTGTCGGTGACTTTACCCGCGGCGTCCTCGAGCTGTTGTACAAGTAAACCCAAAGAATTTTTCATGTCGTGCACGGACACAGCGAGTAATGTGGAAAAATCAATGGACGGTTTGGACATGCGTTCCTCTATCGATTATTGCAGAATGCGTTTGGCATAGGATTCAAATTTAATATATGATTTTTTCATATTAAACGGCAGCAAATAAGGTCTGCTTATATGAAATTACAGCAATTACGTTACATTGTCGAAGTACTGAATCATAATTTGAATGTTTCTTCTACTGCTGAGAGTTTGTTTACCTCCCAGCCAGGCATTAGTAAGCAGGTTCGTATGCTCGAGGATGAACTCGGTGTACAAATATTTGGTCGTACCGGTAAACATCTTACCCATGTTACGCCCGCTGGACAGGAAGTCATTCATATCGCGCAACAGGTGCTTGAGCAGGTGCAGGCGATAAAAGCAGTTGCCGCTGAGCATACACAACCTGATTGCGGTAAACTCAATATTGCAACCACTCACACGCAAGCGCGATACGCACTGCCGCGTGTTATTAAAAGGTTCATTGAGCAATATCCAAAAGTCTCGTTACACATGCATCAAGGGTCGCCGTCACAAATCAGTGAGGCCGCCGCCAAAGGTAAAGCCGACTTTGCTATTGCTACCGAAGCGTTACATCTTTACCAAGACCTTATTATGTTGCCTTGTTATCATTGGAACCGGTCGATTATCGTGCCAAAAGACCATGCGCTGGCGCAGGTGGATAAGCTCTCTATTCATGATATCGCTCAACATCCAATCGTTACCTACGTGCACGGGTTTACTGGACGCTCCGAGCTCGACAAAGCCTTTAACGCTGCTGGTGAAGAACCACAGATCGTATTTACTGCGACAGATGCTGATGTCATCAAGACCTACGTACGCATGGGAATAGGCATTGGTGTAGTAGCGACAATGGCGTACGATGCCGAGGAAGATACCGATCTGGTTGCCTTACCCGCAGCACACTTGTTTGACCCCAGCACGACCAAGATAGGCTTTCGTCGTGGTTCGTTCTTAAGAACTTATATGTTTGACTTCATTGAGAACTTTGCGCCGCATTTGACCAAATCGAGGGTTGAGGAAGCAATGCAGTTACGCAGTCACGAGGAAATTGAGAAGTTATTTTCAGATATCGAGTTACCGACTTTATAAGCCGGTAACTCGATATCCAGCGCGGTTAGCACTCGATGATGTTGACCGCTAAGCCACCGCGGGCCGTTTCTTTATACTTAGTTTTCATATCGTTGCCGGTTTCCCACATCGTCTTGATGACTTTATCAAGCGAGACCTTGTGATCACCGGTACCGCGCATGGCAAGTCGAGCAGCATTGATTGCTTTAATGGCGCCCATCGCATTGCGTTCAATACAAGGAACCTGCACTAGCCCACCGACAGGGTCGCAGGTAAGACCTAAGTTATGTTCCATGCCAATTTCAGCGGCATTTTCGACGGTTAGGGCAGAGCCCCCCATGTATTCAGCAAGACCTGCGGCAGCCATTGAACAGGCAACACCGACTTCACCTTGGCAACCGACTTCTGCGCCCGATATCGAAGCATTTTTCTTGTATAAAATGCCAATTGCAGCAGAGGTTAATAAGAATCGTACGACAGAATCTTCGTCTAAAGTTTCGATGAACTTATCGGCATAACTCATTACTGCCGGAACGATACCCGCAGCGCCATTGGTCGGGGCTGTTACAATACGACCACCTGCCGCATTTTCCTCGTTTACCGCCAGCGCAAATAGATCTACCCAATCCATAAACTGCATGGGTTCGGTTGATTTCTCTTTTTTCAAACGTTGATACAAACAAGAGGCCCGACGTCTCACTTTTAAGCCGCCTGGTAGAATACCCTCGGTGTTAATACCGTTCTCGATGCTTTGTTGCATCGTGCGCCAAATTTTCATTAGACCCGAACGAATCTCGTCTTCTGTTCTAAATACTTTCTCATTGGCCATCATCAGCGAGCTGATGCGCATACCGGTATCTTTAGTATGTTGAAGTAATTCAGCCGCAGTGTCGAACGGGTAGGGGATTGGCTTATCCGACTGCTCAATCGCCTCTTCAAGCGTCTCGTCAAAGTCTTCGTCACGTACGATGAACCCGCCACCGATCGAGTAGTAAAGATCTTTGTAAATAACCTCACCTTGTTTGAGGAGTCTGAGCTCCATTGCATTCGCATGCTTAGGCATGGTTTTACGACGATGGAAAACGATGGCGCCTTCTTTTGGAAAGTCGACTTCTTTCTCTTTCAGTAGCACCAGCTTTTCCGTATCTCGGGTCTGTGCGAGAAAATTTTCGACATTATCGGTATCCACAGTCTCGGGCAGCTCACCTGCTAAGCCTAAGATGACGGCTTTACCTGTACCATGGCCTTTACCGGTTTGGCCTAACGAGCCAAATAGCTCAACTTCAATACCGTCAGCGTCAGTAAGAACGCCTTTTTCCTTGGCTGCTTCTAAAAAATAATAGGCAGCTTTCATCGGCCCTACCGTGTGAGAGCTCGATGGACCGATTCCTATTTTATAGATATCAAAAACACTGATCATACATCTGACCCATTGGTTAATTCGAGAAATTGCATCTATTGTCGCATGCTTGCCACCCGGTCTGGCAAGTAAAATTGCGGAATAATATAGAAATGAGAAGTATAGCCCACCTCGGGCATTTAATCGCTAATTGAGTGGACTTACCTGTTGTTTAAGTTCGGGCTGCAAATGTTCAGCAAGTTCACGCAAAATACCGGCTGTGGCGCCCCAAATATTGCGATGCTGCCATGGAATAAAGTAGACACGGTCGTAGATAAACTTACGAATGCGATAGGCGTAATGATTATAGGGATCGAGGACATCGGCTAAGGGCACCTCAAATATTTCGGCGACTTCACTGGGTTGACGACTGAGCTCATGTTGAATGCGAGCAAAGCCGATAAAAGGTCGAATATTGTAATAGCTTAATACGGGGTAGTCCTGTAGCCGACCTATCACCTCAATATCATTTCGACTCAAACCGATTTCTTCTTCAGTCTCACGTAACGCTGTTTCCAATAAATGACGGTCGGATGAATCGAAGCGTCCTCCTGGGAAACTGATTTGTCCCGCATGTTTACGTAGGGTCTTGGCGCGTTGGGTGAGTAATAGCGATAAACCGTGCGGGCGTTCAACGAGCAAAATCATCACAGCGGCAGGGCGCAGCTTTTGTTTCAGTACGTTATCCACACGGCGCTCAATGTTGGGCGATGGTTGTAAGTTAAAGCGTCGTAAAAATTCGTTACGGGTTTTAATCATCAGACGACTCCAACACCGGTAAAATACGCGCGACCTTATCAAAGGTTTCTTGATACTCTTCGCGTCCATCGGAATCATAAACTAAACCGCCGCCCGCCCAACAGTGCAGCGCGCCGCGTTCGGCAATCAAAGTGCGTATAGTAATGCTACTATCACTGTTACCAGTAATACAGACATATCCCATAGAACCGCAATAGGCGTTACGGCGGTTGGGCTCAAGCTCCTCAATGATCTCCATTGCTCGCACTTTAGGTGCCCCGGTAATTGAGCCGCCTGGGAAAGCGCCGCCCCACAATAAAAAGGTATCACTGTGCGGTTTTAATTGGCCCACAATCGTAGAAACTAAGTGATGCACCGCTGGAAAGCTCTCGATGGCAAATAACTTGGGTACCTTAACGGAGTTGGGCAGACAGTGCTTACTCAAGTCATTCCGCAATAAATCAACAATCATCAGATTTTCTGCTCGATCTTTCTCAGCATTGATAAGCGCAGTGCGATTAGCTTCATCTTGTTGTGCTGATGCGCTGCGTGGTCGTGTACCTTTGATGGGTTTGGTCTCGACTTGCCCTTGCGCAGAGACCGAAATAAACCGTTCAGGCGATACACTCAGGATGGCGCTTGACGGTAAACGCATAAATGCGCTGAACGGTGCTCGATTACTCTCTCGTAACCTTAGATATGCCAACCACTCAGAGCCTTGATAGCGAGCACTGAACCGTTGGGCGAGATTAATTTGATAGCAGTCTCCCGCCGCTAAATACGCTTTCACTGCGTCAAATCGCGCGAGATAATTCTCGGCAGACATATTACTCTGCCAACTTTCGGTGAGTTTGAACGGTGGGGGCGTATGCGTTGCTTCAGCCAACCATTCTGTCCGTTGTTCGGCAAACTCGGTTGTCGGGGCGAGTAAAAAGACGCGCCTTTGCTGTTTATCAATGATCAGTGCATTAACGTAGACACCAAATATCGCGTCGTCAGTCGCGTACTCAGCGGTATTTAACTCCGGTAGTCGCTCTAACTGACGCCCTAAGTCGTAACCCATTAAACCGGCAAGGCCACCACAAAACGGTAGCGTTTGGGTATCCCCATCGATGTGTAATTGCTCGCTTAACTGCTGATGAACGTCGCTTGCAGCGTCGATAAATGAGGTCGCTGAGCTCCTGATCTGTAACGTTGTCGCGTCATTGACTCGATTCAACGTGGTTGTTTGGCCTCGGGCTGATAAAACGTACTCAGGTTGCTTTAATAAAATATGATAACGGCTATTGGGATGTTCGAAGGCTGCCGAGTCCAACCAAAGACTGTAATGATGCGCTTCAATAGTAGCGAAGCGTTGTTGAACCCATAGATCCCAAGCCTGGACGCTCGTAGATTTAGCTGGAATCCCGTGTTCGGTTAGTTCGCGAAGTGTCAGTTGCACGGTGTCGTCTACCCCAAAAGTTTACGGCTCATACGTGTGTTGGTCGCAGTATACCATAGCCATTCAGCCAATCGTCTCTAGTCATCAGGATTTGAAAACGCTATTATGAGCAGCACAATTCTGCCGCGCTACATGCCTGTTTGCGGCGATATTAATATCATAGCTAAGCTGAGGTGCAGTGAATGGCCATCATTCGTCAAAGTGATTTTATCGACAGTATTGCAGACTCATTGCAGTACATTTCTTACTACCATCCTATCGACTTTATTCAAGCGCTCGATGAAGCGTATCAGCGTGAGAAGAGTGAGGCCGCGAAAAACGCGATTGCGCAAGTGTTGACGAACTCGCGTATGTCTGCGCAAGGACACCGTCCGATTTGCCAAGACACGGGGATCGTGACCTGCTTTGTCAAAGTGGGTATGGGCGTTCAGTGGGATAAAACGGATATGACGGTGCAACAGATGGTGGATGAGGGCACGCGTCGCGCTTACACGAATCCTGAAAATCCGTTACGCGCATCCATCGTTGCCGATCCGGCCGGCACGCGCAAAAACACTGGCGACAACACACCCGCCGTAGTGCACTTAGATATGGTGCCAGGCGATAAAGTCGAAGTGATGATTGCAGCGAAGGGGGGCGGTTCAGAAAATAAATCAAAAATGGCGATGCTGAACCCAAGTGATTCGATTGCTGACTGGGTTGTTGAAACCTTACCGAAACTGGGTGCAGGTTGGTGTCCACCAGGCATGCTTGGCATTGGCGTCGGCGGTACTGCGGAAAAATCAGCCGTGCTGGCAAAAGAATCCTTAATGGATCCCGTTGATATTCACGAGCTCATTGAGCGGGGCCCTCAGAATGCCGAAGAAGAGTTGCGCCTAGAGATTTTTAACCGTGTCAACGCGCTGGGTATTGGTGCACAGGGTTTAGGCGGCGTAACGACGGTATTGGATGTGAAAATTAAGTCACTGCCAACTCACGCAGCGTCAAAACCCGTCACATTAATTCCTAACTGTGCTGCCACACGTCATGCTCACTTTACCCTTGATGGATCGGGTCCTGCGGACTTAACACCGCCGAAATTAGAAGACTGGCCGCAAGTGACCTTTGAACTGGGCGATGATGCGCGCCGTGTGAATTTGGACGAGGTCACAAAAGAAGACATCCAAGAGTGGAAAATGGGCGAGACGGTATTACTGTCGGGTAAACTCTTGACCGGACGTGATGCAGCCCATAAGCGCATTAAAGAGATGCTTGCTAATGGCGAAGAACTGCCTGTCGACTTTAACAACCGCTTTATCTATTACGTCGGTCCCGTTGACCCCGTTGGTGAAGAGGTTGTCGGTCCGGCGGGTCCCACAACATCAACTCGAATGGATAAGTTTACCGATATGATGCT
>NZ_DEYI01000094.1:0-20164 GCF_002364475.1 Idiomarina sp. UBA3162 | reverse complement strand
CGTGTAACCGGCTTGCATACAAATATTGAGTTTTTACACCGATTAGCAAGCCATCCAGCATTTATGCGCATGGATCTCACGACTGAATTTATCCAACAGTATGAACAATCGTTATTCCCAGAATCGACCCAAGATCTTAATTGGGTGCGCACTGAAGCAGCAGTATTTGATGTATTGCAACGTCAAACGCAAATCACCACCAATAATAGTCCCTGGAATCGTGCTGATGGACTGCGTTTGAACGAAGCCGCCGTTCATGTGATTGAATTCAGTGAGGGCGAAGAACTGAATCGTGTTGAGCTCGAGCAAACAGATAATGGCTTTAGCGTGGCGATTGGCGAAGAGCGCTTTGCCATCCAAGCGAGTATCCGAGATGATCAGCTTAACCTTATTGTGAACGGTCATCGCTATCAGCGCTACATTGCAACCTGTGATGACACTATCACAGTATTTACCGAACAAGGTCCAGTGACACTGCATCGCCATAAGGTGGCTGATACCTTGGTCGATGACAACGCCGGTGGAGGCCTGGTCGCGCCGATGAATGGCACAATCACAGATGTTTTGGTCAGCAACGGCGATCACGTTGAGAAAGACCAAGCCCTGGTCATCATGGAAGCGATGAAGATGGAATACACCATCAAAGCGCATTGTGCCGGTGAAGTCACTGACGTATTTTTTGCTCAGGGTGACTTAGTGAGTGATGGTGACGAACTCGTTGCTATTGCCGAAAAGGAGTAAGCATGTTTAAACGCAGCGCTATGCCGGATGAAGTTAATATCGTCGAAGTCGGTCCACGCGATGGCTTACAAAATGAAGTGGCGGTGCCAACCCCCGCAAAAATTGACCTGATTAATGCCCTGTCTAAAACAGGTTTAACATATATTGAAAGCGCGAGTTTTGTTAGCCCGAAGTGGGTACCACAAATGGCCGACAGTAGTGCGATCATGGAACAGATCGAGCGTCAGCCAGGGATTACCTACTCAGCCCTGACACCCAATTTAAAAGGATTGGAGAACGCGCTCGCTGTTAATACTGACGAGGTTGCCGTTTTTGGTGCCGCATCAGAACAATTTAGTCAACGTAACATCAATTGTTCTATCGACGAGTCTCTAGAACGCTTTCGGCCAGTCATCGCCCAAGCACGACAAGCGAATGTACGTGTTCGCGGCTATGTTTCCTGCGTTTTAGGCTGTCCCTATCAAGGCGATGTACCACTAAAGGATGTTGCGCATGTGGCGCAACAGTTGATTAATATGGGCTGTTACGAAGTATCCCTTGGCGACACGATTGGTGTGGGTACACCGCTACAAGCGGCTGAAATGGTCAAGGCTGTACTTGAGGTGGTGCCGGCCAACCAATTGGCATTGCACTTCCACAATACCTACGGGCAGGCTTTAGCAAATATTCTTGCCTGTTTGGAACTCGGGGTGAATACCGTTGATAGTGCGGTGGCAGGCTTAGGCGGTTGCCCGTATGCAAAAGGCGCCAGCGGTAATGTAGCGACCGAAGATGTGGTATACATGTTAAACGGAATGGGCATTAGGACGGGCGTCGAGCTTGATGCACTCGTCCGTGCAGGTGCTGATATTTGTCAACACCTTGGGCATGGCCCTCGCTCTCAAGTAGCACTCGCAGAATTGGCAAAAAAAGGATAATTAACATGGCAGCAGAACGACTTTGGCAACCCAGTGCGGATCAAATCGCTGAAGCGCGCATGAGCGATTTTCTGCAACAGATAAACGTGCATAATGACGCAGGGCTTGCGAATTATCACGAACTTTATCAATGGTCGATTGATAACAACGAAGCATTTTGGTCGCTGATTTGGGATTACTTTGATGTGATTGGCGAAAAAGGCGACGTCATTGTTCAAGATAAAGACAAGCTTCCGGGTGCCAAGTGGTTTCCAGAGGCTGAGTTAAACTTTGCGGAAAACCTACTGCGCCATAAAGATAACCACAGCGCACTGGTATTTCGCGGCGAGAACGGTGAGCGCCAAGAGCTCAGTTACGAAGCGCTCTACTTGCAAGTTGCTCGTGCTGCACATGCACTAAAAACGCAGGGTGTATCGAGTGGCGATCGTGTCGCAGGAATGATGCCCAATTGCATTGAAACCATCGTAATGATGCTTGCCACAACGAGCTTGGGTGCAATTTGGTCATCCTGTTCACCGGATTTTGGTGTGCAAGGTGTACTCGACCGTTTTGGCCAGATTGAACCGAAAGTCCTGATGACAGTCGATGGCTATTTTTATAACCAAAAGAATCTCAATATAAAGGATAAAGTAAGCGAAATTGCAGACAACTTGCCGACTGTTGAGCATTTGGTACTTGTTAACTTTAGCGGTCAGTCAGAGGTGGTCGATGACGCTCGCATGGTGCGTTACGAGGACTTCCTAGACAATGATGCTAGCGATATTGATTTTGTAAGAAAGCCGTTCAATCATCCGATCTATATTATGTTTTCTTCAGGCACCACAGGCGTGCCTAAATGTATTGTTCACGGTGCAGGCGGCACGCTATTGCAACATTGCAAAGAACACGGCTTGCATACTGACCTCGATCGTGAAGATACGCTGTTCTACTTTACAACCTGTGGCTGGATGATGTGGAACTGGCTGGTCAGCGGCCTCGCGTTAGGTGCGAAGTTAGTCTTGTTTGATGGTTCACCATTCGCTCCTAAACCAGAAGTACTTTGGGATATTGCCGATGAAGAGCACATCAGCGTGTTCGGTACCAGCGCAAAATATTTATCTGCGCTAGAAAAAGCCGATGTCAAACCGCGTCAATCTCATGAACTTAAAGCATTGCGGAGCATATTAACGACTGGCTCTGTCCTGCCGCCAGAAAGTTTTGACTACGTCTACCGCGATATCAAAACTGACCTCTGCTTATCATCAATTTCAGGCGGGACCGACATTGTTTCGTGCTTCGCCCTAGGCTGCCCTATCCTGCCGGTTTATCGCGGTGAGTTACAATGTCGAGGACTCGGTTTAGCGGTCAACGTGTACAATGATCAAGGCGAAGCTGTTAAACAACAAAAAGGCGAGTTGGTGTGCGAAAACTCATTTCCCAATATGCCCGTTGGGTTCTGGGGTGATGACGATGGCCAACGCTATTTTAACGCCTACTTTGCACGCTTCGATAACATCTGGGCACACGGCGACTTTGCCGAGTTAACCGAACATGACGGCGTTATTATTTACGGTCGGTCGGATGCAGTACTTAACCCAGGTGGTGTGCGCATTGGCACAGCGGAGATTTACCGCCAAGTTGAGAAGGTGGACGTTGTGCTAGAGAGTATTGCTATCGGTCAACAATGGGATGACGATGAGCGCGTGGTACTATTCGTGCGTCTCCGTGAGGGCGTGCAACTTGACGACGCCTTAGTAAAAACCATCAAGCAAACGATTCGCGCAAACGCTACCCCTAGACACGTGCCTGCGGTTATATTACAAGTGAACGATATTCCAAGAACCATTAGTGGTAAGATCGTTGAACTTGCGGTTCGTAACGTTGTGCATGGGCAACCCGTACAGAATACCGATGCGTTGGCGAACCCCGATGCCTTGAACGAGTTTAAGGATCGTCCAGAGCTCAGTCGTTAAGAGAGTCTAATTCATGCGTTTAAAGCTTTTTGCGGGTGCTAAGCAAGCCCTCATTACCGTCGTTACAGGGATACTGATCTCGCTTATTGCGTTTTCATATGTACGCTATATAGAAAACCAAGACGCTCATGAGGCACTTGAAAACGAGGCTTATAACGTACAGCGCGAAATTAGACAAAACTTGGTGGCGCATCTATTCGCCACCGAGTTATTTGCTCGTGAATTAAAGCAGAGCCAACAAAGTCTTGATCAACGTTGGAATGATGATGCCAGTATTATCTCACTGTACTATCAAAGTATTACCGCAATGGTTTGGTTGTCGCCTGAATTAGTCATCGAAAAATACTACCCCCCGAATCGGCAGGCGCAACTACTCGGAACTCCTTTCAAACAGTCAGAGCTTATCGAGGTGTTACCGCAATCTCAGGGTAATCAGCACGCGATGATAGGGAGTGCGGGTAACCTCGGCAGGATCGGTAGCGATATCGTTATGTTCTCGCGCATTGATGGCGCCGAGCGGCAAGGCTTTTTAGGCTTAGTTATTAGCCTGCAGGACTTGCTGAACGATGTTATTCGCCAAAATATCAGTGAAGGTTATCAAGTCGCGATAAGTCGCGATGGTCAAACGCTTTACCAGTTTGCTGGTGATGTATCGTTGCGCGAACAGTGGTCAGTGAATCGAACGTTACAGCTATTAGGCTCAAAATGGCAGCTCCATGTATGGATGACGCCGGCACGTTTAGCAGACGAACGGGAAGGCTTTGCGCTGACCTTACTATTTACTGGTTTATTTATTACCGCCATGCTGACTTTGGTGTTCTACATTGTAGCGCAAAGTCGTTATAAAGCTCAGCAACTCGCCGATGCCAATATTGAACTGTATTCCGAAATCGACGAGCGTGAGCGTGTAGAAAAAGAAATTGCGTATCTCGCCGAGCACGACTCGTTAACTCGGCTTATTAATCGTAATGCACTTATGCGAATACTGACCGAATGGCTTAACGACCCATCAGAGAATGGTCTCACAGCCATTTTATTTGTTGACCTAGATCGCTTTAAAGAGGTCAACGATGCGCTGGGTCATACCGTAGGTGATGAATTAATTAAACGAGTCGCTCGTCGAATTAAAAAGTTAGCGCCAAAAGACGCGGTATTAGCGCGTTCAGGTGGTGACGAGTTTTTACTCGCGCTGCCACGCTCATCAGCTCGCGAGCATATACTTACTTTAGCGGAGCAGATGCTACAGGCCCTAGACGCGCATTTTTATGTCGATGAATATGAGTTATTTATTAGTGCGTCCATTGGCATCGCATTCGCAGAAGACGCTGACAACAACCCCGAGTACCTGATTAGAAATGCTGATACAGCGCTCTATCAAGCGAAAGATAATGGTCGCAATACCTATCATATATATAGCCAGGCTGTGCATCGCGACTTAGCCAAAAAGCTTGAAATGGTAAAACAATTACGTCATGCCGTAGAGCAAGAGTCACTTGAGGTTTACTATCAACCTAAGGTCGAACTGTTAGGCCACAGAATTATCGGTCTTGAGGCGCTGGTGCGTTGGGTAAAAGAGGACGGGACGGTTATCGGCCCTGACCAATTTATTCCAGTCGCGGAGGACACGGGCCTCATCATTCCTTTGTCTGAGTTCGTTATGCGAACGGCATGTCAGCAGCTCAAACGTTGGCATGAGATGGGATTCGCCGACCTTACCATGGCAATCAATATTTCAGGCAAACAATTGCACTTGCCTGATCTGGTCGACACCATCGTGGACAACGTCAGCGAAGCGCGTTTGTCACCGCGCTTTATAGAACTCGAACTGACAGAACAAGTATTTATCGAAAATATTCAATCGCATACCAACTTCATGCACTCGGTACGTGAACACGGTATGTCGTTGGCTATTGACGACTTTGGTGTCGGTTATTCTTCGTTGTCATACTTAAAGAACTTTCCAGTCACTTCACTGAAAATTGATCGCTCATTTGTTCGCGATTTACCTGACAATGAAGACGATGCAGTCATCGTACAAACGATTATTAATCTAGCCAAAAACTTAAATATCCAGTTGGTCGCAGAAGGCATTGAGACCAGCGAACAAGTCGAGTTTTTATTAAGCCGAGACTGTGGCGTTGGACAAGGTTACTTATTTAGTCGCCCTATCCCCGCAGAAGAAATCACACAGCTATTGCAAAACTATCAGGGGTTGATGCCAATTGACATCAGCTCGTGATTACGGAGGTTAACGTGGAACGCGAAAGTATGGACTTTGATGTCGTCATCGTGGGCGCTGGTCCTTCAGGACTGGCCGCAGCATGCCGGCTCGGACAGCTTGCCCAAGAAAAAGAGCAAGAATTGATGATCTGTGTTGTCGAAAAAGGTGCCGACATCGGTGCCCACATTTTATCGGGCGCAGTATTTGAACCACGCGCGATGAATGAGCTTTTCCCAGACTGGAAAGAGCGAGGAGCTCCACTCAATACAGCCGTCACCAAAGATGAAATACTGCTTTTGAAAGATGCGCAGAATAGCCGTGAGTTGCCCCATGTAGCAGTGCCCAAAACATTCCATAACGAGGGTAATTATATCGTCAGTATGGGAAATGTTTGTCGCTGGCTAGCAGAGCAAGCCGAGAGCCTAGGTATCGAGATATTTCCGGGGTTTGCGGCGAGTGAACTGATAAAAAATGACGATGGTAGTGTCGGTGGTGTCATTACTGGCGATATGGGCGTAGCCAAAGATGGTTCCGAAAAAGACGGTTACATGCCAGGCATGGAGTTAAGAGCTAAATATACACTGTTTGCCGAAGGTTGCCGCGGCCACTTGGGTAAACAGTTATTGCAACAGTTTGAGCTCGATAAGGACGCTACACCACAGCATTACGGTATTGGTTTCAAAGAGATCTGGGATGTCCCAGCTGAACAACATGAGCCTGGTAAAGTTGTTCACACCGCGGGGTGGCCATTGGATGACAATGGTTCTGGTGGTGGTTATTTGTATCATGCCGATGATGGGCAGGTTTATGTCGGTTTAATTATCGATTTAAACTATAAAAATCCATATTTAAATCCGTTTCAAGAGTTTCAACGCTTTAAAACTCACCCCGCAATTAAGGCGGTGCTAGAAAATGGCAAACGTGTAACTTATGGCGCGCGTGCCATCGCTAAAGGTGGTTATTATTCATTGCCTAAGATGACTTTCCCAGGCGGCATTTTATTGGGTTGTAATGCCGGCACCCTTAATTTTTCAAAGATTAAAGGGAATCACACGGCGATGAAATCAGGCATGTTGGCTGCTGAAACAGTTTTTGACGCGATTTCTCAAGGCCAGCAACATAGCGACCTTGAGGCTTACAAAAAGGCATTTGAACATTCTTGGGTGTTTGATGAGTTATACCGCTCACGTAATTTCGGTGGCGCAGTGCACAAACTCGGTACCCTCTTAGGTGGCGCATATAATACACTTGACCAAAATTATTTTGGTGGAAAACTACCCTTTAAATTTAAAGAGTGGACGCCTGATTATAAATGCACAGAGAAAGCCAATAATTATCAACCGATCGATTATCCTAAACCGGACAATAAAATCACATTTGATCGCTTATCCTCTGTCTTTTTGTCGAATACCAACCATGCAGAAGACCAACCCTGTCACCTGCAGTTAAAAGACGCTGATATTCCGCTCACTGTGAATTTGCCTGAATATGCGGAACCGGCTCAACGTTATTGCCCTGCGGGGGTTTATGAAGTTGTTGAGGAAGATGGTAAAGATGTATTTAAAATAAATGCGCAAAATTGTATTCATTGCAAAACCTGTGACATAAAAGATCCCAGCCAGAATATTACCTGGGTCGTTCCAGAAGGCGGTGGCGGTCCAACCTACCCAAATATGTAAATTGTGCGTAAAAAAGGCGAGCCTAGCTCGCCTTTTTGATATTTATAAATAAATCGCTAATCCAATTGTAATATATCTCGTATTTAGCCTTTACTTATAGAATTGTGCGTGTCATTTGTTTTATAAAATAATCGCCAATTATTAATTACTGGAGAAAATCTATGAGCGAATTTATTAATATAATTACGCACGAACGTCGATTAAATGCCGCTCTTAAAGAGTTGGATTTGAATGAGCTACATGAAATTCAAAAGAAACTCGACAATGTAATCAGTAAGCGTGAAGAAGAAGCCCTTGAGCAAGAGAAAGCGCTTGAAGAAAAACGCCAGAAAATTGCAGAATTAAAACGTAATATGCAAGAAGCTGGAATTGATATTTCTGACATTTTAGAAGATGAGATCGGTGGTGATAAATTGGCCTCACCAAAACGCAAACGTGCGCCGAAACCACCTAAGTATGAATTTAAAGATGAAAATGGCGAGTCTAAAACCTGGACGGGTCAAGGCCGCATGCCTAAAGCATTACAAAACGCACTTGACAATGGTCGTTCATTAGAGGAATTTTTGATAAAGTAATCAAAATACTCAAATGGGAGACGTTCGTTGTTTTATCGAGCATTATTAGCAGCAAGCTGCTGCAGTACTTTACTCACGGGATGTTCTTCTTTTCAATGGCCGCAGAGTTTGGCCATGACGGACGCGACAACCAACGTTTCCTCAAGCGAAGTGACGCTGCATAAACAATCGTTAAGTGCGGCTTCACCTTTTAAGTTGCTAAGTATTGTGACAGGCGATAGCTGTCAAGTGGGCTTCAATCAGCCTGCCGCTTCAGCGAAAGATGCACAGCAAGCGCTGCGGGAAGATGCGGCAAGGTTCGGTGCGACTGACGTATTTGCAATGCAGTGCTTTAATATTCCGACTGACGCGAGCTCACGATGCTACACGTCAGTCAGTTGTTTTGGTCAAGCAGCGGCGCCTAAACAATAGTCGCCGCCGACCCACTAGCTTAATTTAACTCTTTAAAATCAAGTGTGATATCACCAACACCGACTTCTGCCTTAATACGGTAATCTCCGGTACTGGTGAGCTCGCTTTCAGAGGTCATTAATACACGTTCGCTATTTAAGTCACCTCGCACCGAACCGCGAATGCGGGTATCACCAATGCCAGCCTCAGCTTTAACTTTATCGACATTGCCTCCGTGCAATACTAAATCGATTTCTCCAACACCCACCTCAAACGACGCATCGGTGGTGTATAACTCTCCTGACATCTCACCGACACCTAAGTCGGCATCAACGCTATGCATTTTAGGTAATGTAATGCGCCAGGTGACTTCAACTTCTTCGTCATCAGGCTCAATGCTGAGCTCCAATTCATTACCGTGTTGGTCGGCTTCTAAATGCACGCTATTGATATCACCACCACCGTAGAAGAAGCTATCATCATTGGCTTCTATAACGAGTTCAACTTCAACAACCTGCGAGTTTATGTCGCCTTTCACGAACTTAACGGTACCGACAGCGGCTTCAACGCTCAGTTCGGTGTCTGATGATACGTTAAATGTATGTGAACGTTTAACAACGTCTTGTGCGCACGCGGCTGAAGTCACTGTTAATCCGCCCACCAAGCAAATCGCAATTGGCCAAACTTTATTTTTCATCATGTTGCTTCCCTTTCTATGTTATTTTTGTAGCTGACGTTGCTAACAGCTAAGCCACGTCCAACTAAACCGTTACGTTGTAAACAAGGTTGAGCAAAGCGCGTGCCAATGTTATTTTTTCTTTTAAATACAATAGGTTAAATTGATTCCATCGCACTGGCGCAGCATTTTAAATTTACCCAATCGCTAAAATTTAGTTAAATCCGCTAACAGTTAAGAGAAATGACAAATAAACCAACGTCGCAAACCATTGCCCACATCCACACACCTTTCCCTGAAAAGTTTAGTGTGCCGCGTCAACCTGGTCTCGCCGCCCATGCCGAGGGCATCATCAAGCCTTACGGCGATTACGACTATCTCGCTGCGTTTAGCGGAATCGAACAACACAGTCATCTTTGGTTACTGTTTGAGTTTCACCATAACGCAGAATCACAGTGGCAAGCTCAAGTAAGACCACCGCGTCTTGGTGGAAACCAAAAAGTCGGAGTTTTTGCCACACGTTCGCCTTTTCGGCCCAGCAACATAGGCTTATCCGCGGTTAAGCTGTTAGCAGTTAATCACGAACCTTATTTTCATTTAGTCGTCGCCGGCGCCGATTTAGTTGACAACACGCCCATTATTGATATCAAACCCTATATTCCCTACTGCGATGCTATCAGTGATGCCACCAGTTCACTTGCGCCTTCAGCGCCTCAACCTAGTTTGTCGGTGGTATTTAGTGAGCCAGCGAGCCACTTTATGGAGCACAACGCTACTAGCTATCCAAATCTACGCGAGTTAATCAGTGAATTACTCGGTTTTGACGTTCGACCCGCTTATAAAAAACAAAAAGCTGATGCTAAGATTTATGCTAGCCGACTTTATGATTTAGATATTCACTGGCAAGTACGTGACAAGTGTGTCGTAGTGGAAAAAATTGTCCGCTATTGTCCGTAAAAGGCTTTGTCGCTTGCAGATAGGCTGTTAAACTTCCCTCCGATTTTGTTCAACTGACATAGAGATTGTTCGACCATGCGCAGCAGTCAATATTTACTATCTACTTTAAAAGAAACGCCTTCTGATGCTGAGATTGTCAGTCATCAGCTAATGCTGCGAGCCGGCATGATCCGAAAAGTGGCAGCGGGACTCTACACCTGGACACCAACAGGTCTGCGTGTACTTAAAAAAGTTGAGCGTGTAGTACGTGAAGAAATGGAACGTATCAACGCACTCGAGATCTTAATGCCGATGGTTCAACCTGCTGACTTATGGCAGGAGTCTGGGCGCTGGGATGATTACGGCCCTGAACTGTTGCGTATTAAAGACCGCAATGAGCGCGATTTCTTACTCGGCCCCACTCACGAAGAAATTATCAGTGAACTGGTGCGCAAAGAAGTCAGCAGCTATAAGCAATTACCGCTTACATTATTTCAAATTCAAACCAAGTTCCGTGACGAAATTCGCCCACGTTTTGGCGTGATGCGTGCACGTGAGTTCATGATGAAAGATGCTTACTCTTTCCATTTAACCGATGAATCACTGCAACAAGCCTATGATGAGATGTATGACGCTTATTGTCGTATCTTCCAACGTCTAGGTTTGGACTTTAGACCGGTCATAGCCGATACCGGCTCAATCGGCGGACATGCTTCACATGAGTTTCATGTATTAGCAGGCTCAGGCGAAGATGCGATTGCCTTCTCTGATGGTTCTGACTATGCAGCCAACGTTGAGATGGCCGAAGCGCTCGCTCCTTCTGGTGAGCGCGCAGCACCGAGCCAAGACAAGCAAGTTAATGATGTGACAGGCCACGAAGTGAGTGCATTTCTTCAACCTTTGGCCGTTGATGCGCAACAAGCTGTGCAATGTACACTAGTGAAAGCCAGTGATGATGTTGAGTCTGAAGCCGTGATGCTCGTTTGGCGAGCTGACCATGAACTCAACACCATTAAAACAGAAAAGTTACCGCAAGTAGCTACGCCATTACAGGTGCTTGATAGTGAGAAACTGATGGGCTGTCACGCAGCTTTTATTGGTCCTGTTAACGCATCAATGCCGGTAATCGTTGATCGCAGCGCGGCCGCTCTTGCAGACTTTGCCTGCGGTGCAAACAAACAAGGTCAGTGGCTCACGGGCGTAAACTGGAACCGTGATGCAAGTATTTCTGCTGTCGAAGATATTCGTAACGTGGTGACTGGCGATCCAAGTCCATGTGGCAAAGGTACCTTGCAAATAGCTCGCGGTATCGAAGTGGGTCATATCTTCCAGCTAGGTAAGAAATACAGCAACGCCATGAAAGTGGGCGTGTTGTCAGAAACGGGCAAACACGAAACTCTAACGATGGGCTGTTACGGTATCGGTGTTTCGCGTGTTGTCGCTGCAGCGATTGAGCAATTTCACGATGACCGCGGTATCAACTGGCCAACGGAGCTCGCTCCATTTGAAGTAGCCATTGTACCGATGAATATGCATAAATCTGCACGCGTACAAAAAGTAGCTAATGACCTCTACCAACAGCTACGCGATGCGGGCTTTGATGTGCTATTCGATGATCGCAAAGAACGCCCCGGCGTTATGTTTACCGATATGGAATTGATCGGCGTGCCGCATCAAATCGTCATTGGTGAACGTAACCTCGATGAAGAAATGGTCGAGTACCAATCACGTAGTGACCGCGACAAACAAAAAATGCCAATTAACAACGTGCTTGAGTTTTTGAATCAGACCTTGCGCAACGCATAATCACACTAAAAACCCCGCAAATGCGGGGTTTTTTATAGGCTTAGCTTTCCTGTCCCGCCAATGGCTCGACATAATGCAAATGCATATCCCACGGAAAGTGGATCCAAGTCTCTTGCTCGAGATCGGCCACATAATCATCGACTAAGTCAATGCCAGCCGGTTTGGCATAAACCGTAATAAATTTTGCTTTGGGTAGACGCTTACGCAGAAACTTTAATGTGTTACCCGTATCGACCAAATCGTCTACAACCAGAAAGCCTTCGCCGTCTTCGGTCGCTGATACGTCTTTTAGCAACGCCAAGTCATCTTTTTGCTGATCGTGTGCATAAGAACTCACCGCCACACAATCAACAGTGCGAAGGTTAAGCTCACGCGCGATGATCGCTGCGGGCACCAAACCACCACGGCTGACTGCGATCACGCCCTTATACTGCTCAGCGGGTAACTGACGGTGCGCCAGCTCACGCGTCGCGCGGTGTAGTTCTTCCCAAGAAACAAAAAACTCTCTATTTGAGTGCCAACCCATAATCTGTTACCCCAACCAAATGAATTTACTTACAAACAATAGTGCCAATAGTATCACGCTAAACGTCAGTTCTTTGCTTTTCCCAGCGAGGAGTTTAATAACCACATAGCTGATAAAGCCCAGCGCAATACCATCGGCAATAGAAAACGTGAGTGGTGTCATGAGTAGCACCACCATTACCGGTGCCGCCTCGGTTATGTCATTCCAATCGACATCCTGTAAAGTAAATAACATCAACACTGCGACATAAATAATTGCGCCGGCCGTTGCGTACGGTGGAATCATGCCGGCTAACGGCGAGAAAAACATCGCCAGAAGAAACAAGACGCCCACGACCACAGCTGCAAGCCCTGTTTTACCGCCTGAGGCCACACCTGCCGCCGATTCGACATAACTCGTTGTGGTAGATGTACCCATCATTGAGCCAGCAACTGTGGCCGTGCTATCCGCCATTAAAGCCCGCTCTAAACGAGGAAGCGTTCCATCTTTTTTAGCCAGTCCTGCCTTTTGAGCAACCGCCAATAACGTACCTGAGGTATCGAACAAGTCGACGAATAGAAACGCAAAGATCACCGAGAGCATACCTAAGTCAAACGCAGCTTCGATATTCATCTGCATAAACGTCGGCGCTAAGCTCGGCGGCATTGAGGCTATGCCAGTAAAATCTACGTAACCTAAAACCCAAGCAATTAAGGTAATAGCAAGGATGCTCATCAACGCAGCACCTTGCACACCTCGCGCCGCTAATCCAATAATCGTAAAGAAACCAAACGCCGCGAGAATAACCGATGGATCGCCTAAGTGACCTAGCGTCACAATGGTAGCGTCATTAGCCACTACAATATTTGCGTTTTTTAATCCAATAAGCGCTAAAAAAGCTCCAATACCGGCAGCTATCGCTCGACGTAACGTCATTGGAATGGACTGGATAATCCATTCTCGCACGCGGAACACCGATAATAAGAAGAAGGTAATACCGGAGAAAAATACCGCGCCGAGAGCAGTCTGCCAATCATAGCCCATTCCGCCAACAACGGAGTAAGTAAAGAACGCATTGAGACCCATGCCGGGTGCTAAGGCGACGGGATAGTTCGCCCAAAACCCCATCACAAAGCAACCTATTGCAGCGGCTAAACACGTCGCAACAAAAACTGCTCCATAATCCATGCCCGCTTCACTCAGAATCGATGGATTAACAAAAATAATATATGCCATGGTTAGAAAGGTTGTCGCGCCACCAATGACTTCCTTTTTAACCGAGCTCCCGCGACTATAAAAACCAAACCATTTATCTAACCAAGCCGCCACTGCTTGCATGAAATTCCCACCCTATTTGTGCTACAAATGCGATTTTTGGATTGAGCTTAAAAGCCGCGTATTCTATCCTATCGGGCAACAATTATGAATGCAGTAAAAGGAATGAATGATGCCAACCGTATATTTTGTTGATGCCGATGGTGGTCAACACGAGGCCGACGTTGATGTGGGTACCAATGTCATGGAAGCCGCAACTGAAAATTTCATCGACGGAATTGTCGGTGAATGTGGCGGTGTTTTATCCTGCGCTACGTGTCATGTTTATGTCGACAAAGCGTGGTTAAGCAAACTACCCGAAGCGTCCGAGCAAGAAGAAGACATGCTCGATATGGCAATAGATCCGGAAGACAACAGCCGCTTAAGTTGCCAGATTGAAATGACCGAAGCGCTCGACGGACTTGTCGTCCACTTACCTAAGCGTCAGTTTTAATCTACCGCCTCAATACGCACGACCACTTCATCATGGTAACCGGTTATGACCGAAATCATACCGGACCATGCGTGGTCGAGCGCTTCATCCCCTGAATCAATGCGTAACGGGCGTCCGTCTAAACCTTTCAGTTTAGTTTTCGTTGCAACAATCCAAAGATTCTCACGTCCAACGGCTTCTAACACACGTGGACTCAATTGCTGATTACCACGCCCAATAACGTGCCCTTGACCGCCGATCACGGTCACCAATAGCTTGACCTGCCCCTGCGGTAAAGCGGTCACCCGTTGATACAGTTCAGCCTCAGTGAGATCCTGTGCCAACACCTGACCATCATGCACCCAGTCGACACCGAGCAATGTATTGCTCAGCCCCAAGTCTTCCATAATAGCGTTTATGGTCGAACCGGACCCTACAATCAAATATTCTTCATCCAAACGCTCCTCGATCTCAGCAGCTAAGTCTGCCAACACGAGTTCATCGCTCTCTTTGCCACCCATTTTTACCGCTTGGATATACTGCAACTCGTCAGGCACTAACATTTCGCCAAAGCGTTTTGCCTTGACCGTGCCTTGTCGAAATAACGCTTCATCGATATCCATCACATCCGCATAGCGAACGCTCGATAACCCACCACTGACCATGTTTTCGATCACGCGCGCGGCTGCTTTGGGGCTGATGCTATACACCCCCGAGTGGATTTTAACGCCAGCCGGAATGCCTAACACCAGCTGTTCGTCATCGATAACTTGATACACATCGCGGGCAGTTCCATCCCCACCCGCAAACACGATGACATCGGGGCGGTGCTGCTGAATCGCAGTCACCGCTGCTTGTGTATCCGAGGCTTCAGTTTGTTCAGCACTGGATTGATAAACGACGTCGTGGCTAAAGCCTAACGCGTCGAGCACGTCGGCACCCATGGCGCCAGCAGCGGTAATAAAATGAACTTGGTCAGCTAATTGCTTTAACTCACGTAGCGCCGTCGAGACGCGTTGGTTGGCTTTTGGGGTTGCCCCTAAGGCAAGCGCCTTTTGGCGTGTTTGCTCGCCATCACTGCCTTTTAGGGCGACTGCGCCCCCTATCCCCGCAAACGGGTTAATGACTAATCCAATCGAGAAACGACGGCTGTACTGCATGCGTTATTTAAGCTCCATTTTCATCCGCAGACTCTTCGATAGCTTCGCCTGCATCTTCAACATCTTGACCCATACCTTCAATGGTAGAGCAACTTGCAAGACCAATGACCGCAATCAACATAGCAAAATAGCGTTTCATAATTCCTCCTCGATGTTAACGTGCCAACGCCTCAGCCGGAGGCCAGGGTCGTTGGTAATAACGACATAATGCTTGAGCAAAAACTTTCGCTCTCGTCGGTAATGAAGTACGCAAAAAATCGAAAAGTTGATCGCTTACTTTACTATCAAAGGCAGCGCGGTCGACCTCAATGCCTGATAAGTTATCGACGCTGACCTGAAACGGCACCCCCGCACACTCAGAAAATAATTTCTCGAGCGCTTGGGGCTTCACTTCGACTTTTTCAAACTGTTGCTGCTGCATGGCATCTCGGCCGTCCGGCACATACCAATAACCATAATCGAAGATATGACGTCGCACCCGCCCTGCAATACACCAGTGGGCGACCTCATGCAGTGCGGAAGCAAAAAAGCCGTGAGCGAATACCACTTGATGATGGGTTTCACCCTCTGCTGCGGGGCGATAATAGGGTTCATCGTCACCGCACACCAATATCGTACGTTCAGTTGCTGCAAAACACTGGTTAAAAATATCGATTAATTGCTGGTAGTGACGCGCATGTTGCTTACAGTGGGGTGCGCTGGACACCTGCATTCTGACCTCTATCACGTAAAAAATGATCCACTAAAACCAATGCCATCATGGCCTCAACGATAGGCACTGCACGAATGCCTACACAGGGATCGTGTCGTCCTTTAGTGACGATATCAACGGGCTCGCCATCGGTTGTGATGGTTTTACCCGGAATACTAATACTGGAGGTGGGCTTAAATGCCACTTCCGCAGTCACTGTTTGCCCTGTTGAAATGCCGCCGAGTACACCGCCGGCATGATTGGATTGAAATCCCGCAGTCGTCATTTCATCACGATGCTCGCTACCGCGCTGCGTCACCACGTCAAATCCATCGCCCACTGCAACCGCTTTTGCGGCATTAATGCTCATCAATGCCTTAGCGATATCTGCATCTAAACGATCAAATACCGGTTCACCCCAGCCAACAGGAACGCCCTGCGCCTCGACGTAAATGCGTGCGCCAACCGAATCGCCTTGCTTTTTTAACTCGCGTATCAACGCATCCATCGACTCAACCGCATCGGGGTTAGCGCAGAAAAATGCATTTTCCTTTACTGCAGACCATGCTTGTACCGGTGCGTGCACGGAACCCATCTGAGTCAACGCGGCGCGAATACTGATCCCCTGCTGAGCCAACACTTTGGCTGCAATAGCACCGGCTGCGACACGCATTGCTGTCTCACGTGCTGAAGAACGGCCACCGCCTCGGTAATCGCGGATACCATATTTTTTAAGGTAGGTATAATCGGCATGGCCTGGACGAAACTGTTGTTTGATGGCGCTATAGTCTTGGCTTCGTTGGTCTTGATTGCGAATAACCAGGCCGATCGGTGTCCCTGTTGTGCGGCCTTCAAACACACCCGATAAGATCTCAACCTGATCGGGTTCCTGCCGTTGCGTGGTATAACGGCTGGTGCCAGGACGACGCCGGTCAAGTGCTTGTTGTATATCTTCGTGACTGAGCTCGATACCTGCGGGACATCCATCAACCACAGCGCCGAGCCCTACACCATGACTTTCACCAAAAGTCGTTACGGTAAATAATGTACCCCACGTATTCCCAGCCATGACTCGCTCCTACGAATTTCCGTAACACGCACGGTGATGTTCAAGTTGCGCTTTATTGAGCACAAAGACACCGTGTCCACCGCGCTCAAACTCTAACCAAATAAAGCCGGTCTCAGGATACTTCTCATCCAGCGCTGTCATAGAATTGCCGACTTCACAAAACAGTAAACCATTGTCGGTCAAATGATCGGCCGCTTCGAGTAACATCGTATCGACCAAACTTAAGCCATCATCACCTGCGGCTAAACCGAGCTCTGGTTCATGCTTAAACTCATCAGGTAAATCCGACATATCTTCGGCATCAACGTAGGGTGGATTGGTAACGATTAGGTCATATTGTTGACCTTGCAACCCAGCAAACACATCGGATTGAATAGGAAACACTTGCGCATCGAGCCCATGCTCAGCAATATTGTATTCTGCTACTGCCAGCGCATCAGTCGATATATCCGTGGCATCCACTTCGGCCTCTGGAAACGCGTAGGCACACGCAATCGCAATACACCCACTGCCGGTACACATATCCAACACTCGCTCAGGCGCTTGCGTCAACCACGGCTGAAAGCCTTGTTCGATAAGTTCAGCAAACGGCGAACGTGGAACCAAAACGCGCTCATCCACATAGAATGGTAAGCCCGCGAACCAAGCTTGATTCAAGATGTAGGCAGCTGGCGTGCGCTCAGCAATTCGGCGACCGAGTAACGCTACATAATTGGTCTTTTCTTGGGTGGTCAGACGGCAGTGGCGCATGTCAATGAGTTCATCAGGCGTTAATGACACCACATGCCCGAGCAGCGCTCGCGCTTCTTCCACGGCATTGGCGTATCCGTGCCCAAAATAGACACCGGCACTGGCCATTTGACTGACACTCCAACGTAAAATGTCATCAATCGTGTGTAATTCACCAATGGCTTGCTGAGTCGCTTCTGAATCCAAACTTATCCCCTGATAGTAAATCGGTTATACTTAACTGCTGTATAAGATACCTTAAGCGACGCTAGGAATCATCCATCATGGCTTCAAAATACAAATCGAGTGATAAAAAAAATAACGATCAAGATGCTGTATTCGATGCAGATGATCGCGATCTGTTTAGGCAAGCGATGGCGGGTATTCAACCGATAGAAAACGATGAGATAGCTCCGCTATCAGCTCGAGAGAAAATCCAGCAAAAGCACCACAAACGTCAAAAGCAAGAGGTTAAAGATGTTCAAGACATAGTACGAGATACATTTTCTGACAACTTCGAAGGCTATTTAGGCGATGACAAAGTGGCGTATACGGCTCCGGGTGAAAGTAGCTACTTAGCAAAGCAATTACGCCGCGGTGACTACGCCCCAGAAATGTTACTTGATTTGCACGGTTTAACCGTTGCACAGGCTAAACACGAATTGGCCGCGATGTTAACGGCTTGCGAGAAAGAGTTAATACAGTGCTGTTCAGTCATGCACGGTCACGGCACTGGTGTACTGAAAAAACAACTGCCTCATTGGCTTATTCAACATCCTGCCGTGCGCGCCTTTCATCAGGCACCAAAAACGTTTGGCGGCGATGCGGCAGTACTGATACTACTGCAAGCGCCTGAGTAACGATTAGCAGTGCTCCGGTTGCATCAGCTGTCGCAATTTTCCGATACCCGTTGCCGGGTCAAAGTCGATTTCAGCGATCGCTGCCGTAGAAAAGATCGGCGGCTGTTGGGTTTTATCGATTTCAGCCACTAAATAACTTACTAGTGGCATATGCGTCACCACGAGTGCAGACTTCACACCCACTATAGCAAGTTCAGCGGCTAACTCAGTCACTGTTTCATGAACTCGCTTTTCCGGAGTTAAACAGTCCAACACTTTGACTTCACGGCAGTTTAACCGCTCATTCATGACCCTCTGCGTTTCTCGCGCACGCTGGTAGGGGCTGGTATAACACTGCTCAACAACATCGCATTGTTGTATCAGCCATTCGCTCGCATGTCGTACTTCGGTAATACCCTCGTCAGTGAGACGACGTTCACTATCCGGCCAAGGATCAGACATCGGTTCGGCTTGCCCATGACGCATGATATAAAGCTTCATCCCAACTCCTACTTCGCTTAGTCGCTCGTTCGGCGTTTCGCATCGGGCCGCCCACCCGTCACTCTATCGGCGCGCCCTTCTTGTTTTGCTCGTTCTGCCCGCTTTTTACGTATCGCTTTTGGATCCGCTATAAGTGGGCGATAAATTTCAATACGATCACCGTCCCGTGGTTGCGCATCGAGTTTCGTTGCCTTACTCCAAATGCCTACTTTCTGTTTCCCAAGATCAATATCAGTGAACTGTTCCAATATGCCCGACCGTTCGATACAGGTTTTCACGTCGGTTCCCTCAGCCACAGTCACTGTTAGGATTGCTTGTCGCTCTGGCGTCGCGTAGGCAACTTCAATCACCATCATCGCCATACCTACCCGTACACCTGCTTAGCGCGTTGAGCAAAGGCATCAACCATACGCGCGGTAACCTCGCTAAATACCTTACCAAAAGCCATACCCAATAATCGGTTTGAAAATTCAAAGGTCAGGTCAAATTGAATTTTACACGCGTTATCAGCGAGGGGAATAAACTGCCATCCCCCACTCAGTGATTCAAACGGACCGTCTTCAAGAGACATATCGATGCGCTCAGGTTTAAATAAACGGTTGCGCGTAGTGAACCGTTTCTTAATACCTGCCTTACTAATATCGAGGCTAGCAACCTTAAAGTCCGAGTTAGATTCATGTACTTGAGAGCCAACACACCCTGGTACAAAATCAGGGTATGACTCTATGTCATTAACCAAGTCAAACATCTGCTCAGCGCTGTATGAGACCAGCGTGCTTTTTGATATGCTAGGCATGAATCCTCTGTCGCTTACTTCGTTTAGCGCAATGATAACTCAAACACGTATTCATTGAAGCCCTTAAAATGAATTTTCTTTTAGTTTTTCATGGGTATAATAGTTGCCATGAGTAAGAAAAAATCACAATCAAATAGTTCGACCATCGCACTGAATAAAAAAGCACGCCATGAATATTTTCTTGAAGAAAAATTTGAGGCGGGCATCAGTCTACAAGGCTGGGAAGTAAAAAGT
>NZ_DEYI01000068.1:4019-37518 GCF_002364475.1 Idiomarina sp. UBA3162 | reverse complement strand
TTGCGGAATGGTTCACCCCAATGTGCTTCGTGCAGTCGGTATTGATCCTGAGCAATACACGGGCTTCGCTTTTGGCATGGGTGTAGAGCGATTAACCATGCTGCGCTACGGCGTGACCGATCTGCGTGCGTTCTTCGAGAACGACCTGCGATTCCTAAAACAGTTTAATTAAGAGGGCGGCGAACATGAAATTTAGTGAAAATTGGCTAAGAAGTTGGGTCAATCCAGACATTTCTAGTGAAGTGCTGAGTGAGCAACTCAGCATGGCTGGCCTTGAGGTTGATGGTTTAGAACCGGTTGCAGCAGACTTTCATACTGTTGTCGTTGGTAAAGTCGTTGAATGCGGTCCTCATCCAGATGCCGATAAGTTGCAGGTCACTAAAGTCGATGTAGGTGACGATGAATTGCTTGATATCGTTTGCGGTGCCCCAAACTGCCGTAAGAATTTAATGGTTGTGGTCGCTAAGGTTGGCGCGGTATTACCGGGTGACTTCAAAATTAAGAAGGCAAAGCTGCGCGGGCATCCATCGCATGGTATGTTGTGCTCGTTTAAAGAGCTGGGTCTGATTGATGATCACGACGGTATCATTGAGCTACCTTCAGACGCACCCATCGGCAAAGATTACCGCGAATATTTGGGTCTGGATGACTTAAGTATTGATATTGATTTAACACCCAACCGCGGTGACTGCCTGAGTATTCGTGGCATTGCGCGTGAGGTGGGTGTCCTGAATAACCTGGATGTGAATGAGCCGACAGTAGACGCGGTTGCAACCTCCCTCGAAGACACTAAAGCGATTCACCTTGATGCGCCGGTTGGATGTCCTCGCTACTTGGGACGCGTAGTAAAAAATGTCGACGTTAAGCAGCAGACACCATTATGGATGAGCGAGAAACTGCGTCGTAGTGGTATTCGTAGCATTGATCCTGTGGTTGATATCACCAACTATGTATTGTTGGAGCTCGGCCACCCGATGCACGCATTTGATCTTGACCGCGTTCAAGGCGATGTGCATGTGCGTTATGCCAATAAAGGTGAGACCTTAACTTTATTGGATGAACAAGAAGTGAAACTCGATGACGATGTGCTAGTTATTGCTGATGACACGCAGGCATTGGCTATGGCGGGCGTTTACGGGGGGCTCGAAAGTGGTGTAACACGAGAAAGTCAACATATCTTCCTCGAAAGCGCGTTTTTTGCACCTGATGCGATTTTAGGTAAAGCACGCCGTTTTGGTTTACACACGGATGCGTCTCATCGTTATGAGCGCGGTGTTGATCCAGAATTGCAACGCCAAGCCATGGAGCGCGCAACACAGTTATTGATTGAAATTTGTGGTGGCGAGGCGGGTCCTATCGTCGAAGCGAAGTCAGACGAGCATCTACCTAAGCCAGCTGAGGTGACGCTACGTGCAGCACGGCTCGCGAGTGTGTTAGGAATTGATATAGAAGCTGCCCGCGTGACTGAAATTCTCGAGCGTCTTGGTTTTGAGGTAAAAGTAGGAGCTGGGAAATGGCTGGTCAAAGTGCCGACTTATCGTTTTGATATTGCTATTGAAGAAGATCTTATCGAAGAAGTTGCACGTGTATTTGGATACAACAATATTCAAGCTGCTGCGCCTGCCGCACAATTACGCATGCGCCCACAACAGGAATCGTTAGTCAGCACACATCGTTTAGTTGATGCAATGATCGAACGGGGTTATCAAGAAGCAATCACTTATAGCTTCGTCGATCCCAAACATCAGGCGGCGTTATTTGATGAAAGTGCATCGTTAACATTACCTCATCCTATTTCGGTGGAAATGTCATCAATGCGGTTAAGTTTGTGGCCGGGGCTTTTGAATGCGCTAGCGCATAACCAAAAGCGTCAGCAATCAGTTTTAGCCTTTGTCGAAACAGGGTTACGCTTTATTCCTGATGAAGCGGCTGAAAATGGTGTGATTCAGCAACCGATGTTTGCTGGTGTGCGTTCGGGTAAAGCCTATGGTGAACATTGGTCTGCGGAGGAGCGTCAAGTTGATTTCTTTGATGTAAAAGGCGATGTTGAAGCCTTGTTGAAAAAATCTGACATCAGTGATGTTCGTTTTGTCGCTAGCGAGCATAGCGCGCTTCATCCAGGGCAATCGGCTGCGATATACCGTGGTGAGCGGTGCATTGGCTATATGGGCGCCTTACACCCCAAGTTTGAGAAAACATTCGGTCTCAATCAACGTGCTTTCGTGTTCGAATTGCAACTTGATGCGATTAACCAACATAGCATTCCATCAGCTCAACCTGTATCACGGTTTCCTAGTATCCGCCGAGACTTAGCGATTGTTTTAGATGAACGCATCGCGGCGGGTGAGGTGTTAACCACGTTGAAGAACATTGGCGTTAATCAGTTGATTGACCTAAACTTATTTGACGTTTACCAAGGTGATAACCTGCCAGAGGGTAAACGTAGTTTAGCTCTTTCTGTCACACTTCAAGATAATGAAAAGACGCTTGAAGAAACCGAAATAAACGGCATTATGAAAAAGCTAGTATCGACGTTACAGTCGGAGTTTGATGCAACCTTGAGGGATTAGGATATGGCGCTGACTAAAGCAGAACTCGCTGAGGTACTTTTTGACAAGTACGGTGTAAGTAAGCAAGACGCTAAGGATTTAGTAGAGGCGTTTTTTGAAGAAATACGTTCTGTTTTAGAGTCGGGGGAAATGGTCAAGTTATCAGGCTTTGGTAACTTTGAACTTCGAACAAAAAATCAGCGCCCAGGCCGTAATCCGAAAACGGGTGAGGATATTCCTATTTCAGCTCGCCGAGTGGTGAGCTTTAAACCCGGGCAAAAATTCAAAAGCCGCGTAGAAAACACAAAGCCCGAGCAATAGCTCGGGCTTTTCTGTCACGTTACGCTTAAAACGTTAGCGAAAAAATAAACTACTAAATGGATTGAGCAGGCGACTAATACCCGACGTAAAGAATAACGGCGCATCGAGTGTCGCAAGCGTTAAACAGTCTTCCGTCGCAGTGCGAGGCGTATGCTTACGATCCGCATCCAACAAGATGAAATCACCGTCATAATAAGCATCGTGCTCATCATTAAATACGCCATCGATGACCAGTGTCGCTTCTTGCCCTTTGTGAGTATGTTCCGGTACTTGAGCACCAGGCTCCATATAAATTAAATTGGTCTGTCCATCATCCGACAAATCAACCGGTGCTCTCCATAGCTTACCCACTAAATGCGTCCACTCCCCGATACGATGAGCGTTATGCGCCAACGTTGTAGGCAAATTAAAGCGACGACCCTCAAGACTAATCAAATCTTCGCGTTGAGCGGCAGGCTTGGCCTGAGAGTTAAAAATCGCTTCTAACATTTGGTCGCACTGGGTCTTAGACATGGCACCTTTAGAAGGGGCGCAAATCGTTTCAACAAGGCTATCCAAATGCTTGTTACATAAATCCTCCTCTATTTCACAAACTGTTCGTTTGCAAACAGGGCACATATCAATATGTGTACCAACAACTAATGTCATTGACGCACTAAGGTCGCCTGAAGCGTACTGATACAAAATTGCTTCAGATGGATGTGACTTAATCATGCTCAACTATTAACTCTTTCAATTTCTTTAATGCAAGGCGCGTACGAGACTTAACCGTGCCTAATGGAATTCCAAGAGAGTCGGAAACTTCTTGCTGCGACTTACCCTCGACATAAATTTTTTCTACCACGATACGTTGCGCATCCGGCAACTGACCGTAATAGTGAGAAATCTCTTGCAACAGAATGTCTTGATCCAACGCGTAATCGTCATCTAGGTTATCATTCTGTTCAGCCAAAATCGGCCAAAGTTCATCTGCACTTATATCATCTTTGCGCTTTTTATTCTTTCTTAATAAGTCGAATCGAATATTACGCGCGATTGTGAAGATCCACGTTGAGGGTGAGCCCTTATCGGCCTTAAATAGATGAGCCTTGTGCCATACGTTAGTCATTGTTTCTTGCACAAGATCCATCGCGGTTTGTTCGTTACCAAACTGACGCGTACCGTAAGCCTGAAGCTTGGGCGCAAAATGTGAGAACAATTCACTGAACGCTTGACGGCTACGCGTTTCAGCAATTTGAGCCAAAAGTTGCGCAGCTTTTTCTGCAGTGTCCTGCTGGGATGTGGTCATAACTCCCCGTTGTGAAGTATGAGATGTCACCGTTTGCATAACTAGACCTGCTATTGTTGTTAGTTCGTATATCTAACTACGAGAACAAGTTTAAGTTTGGATCAGTCGATCTCAAAAAAGTTACGTAACCAAGTTTAGCAGATAATCAGCAACTTGCTCACTTGATTGCGATTTAATTAACTCTTGTTTTGTGTGAACGTCGAGTGGCAAAATTTCGAGCCAACGCTGGCACACCCAATCGAGTTGTTCAAACGGTTTTTCATCATACAAATCACCGAGTTCTGGGTAAACACCATAAATTTCTTCAAGGCGTTCTTTAAGCACGGCAACCTCATCCGTAATTGGTGTGTGCTGCCAAAAAGGGAGTACTTCAACGTCACCGACTCGAAGACCATCCTCCTCGAATTCATGATGTTTTATTTGAACTCGGCGTTCACCTTGCACAGTGATGCCTAAGAAGCCATCGTTAAGCATTTCAAAGTCAATAATAGTGACCGCAGTGCCAAAAGGCAGAATGTATTCAGAATCATATTTGTCGATACCGGGATCAAACATGCACACCACAAATTCGCTTTGATTTGCCATGCATTGTTTCACTAACCGTGTGTAGCGTTGTTCGAAAATGCGCAATTTGAGCTTTCCGTTCGGCATCACATGCGCCGTTAACGGAAATAGAGGTAAACGCTGCACTTTATCCATACGATACAACTATCCTGAATATTGGGTTGATTTAACATGCTTTACGCATGTCTATTCGGCTTGGATCTAAATTTGTATAACTTAATCAAACCTTTTTCGCTATAAGTCCGTTATGTTAGATAGCAACACCCATGCAACAATATCTATAATGTATTATAAGCTTGTAAATAAATGGAGTTTTGATGCGCCTAAAAATTGGAGTAAGCGCCTGTTTACTAGGCGATGAAGTACGTTTCGATGGGGGTCACAAGCGTTCACCCTTTTGCGAAAATGAGCTGGCTAAGCATGTCGAGTTTGTTAAATTTTGCCCGGAAGTCGGTATCGGGTTGCCAGTACCGCGTCCAACCATTCGTTTAGAGTATAAGGATGAGCAAGTTCGCGCAGTCATCCCTAAAACCGGCGAAGACGTTACTGAATCGCTCAAGTATTTCGCGGACAAAGTAAAACCCAAGTTAGCGGATCTATCAGGTTATGTCTTATGTGCTAAATCGCCTAGTTGTGGCATGGAGCGTGTAAAATTATATGACCCTAAGACAGGTAGCGCACGTAAAGAAGCAATGGGATTATTTGCTGAACGCTTGCATCAGCTAGAGCCTGCACTCCCATTAGAAGAGGACGGGCGTCTCAATGATCCACATCTGCGCGAAAATTTTGTTTTACGTGTGTTTTTATATGGTCGTTGGAAGTCGTTAGCGCACCCGTTAAACAAAGCCGCATTGCTTAAGTTCCATACTCAAGCAAAGCTTATCCTCATGGCGCATAATCAGGCCGAATACCGCGCCTTGGGACGTGACGTGGGTGAGGCAAAATCAATTGATGAAGCTTTCTGCCAACACTATATTTTGCGCGTGATGGGTGCATTAAGTAAACCGGCCTCAAGACGTAATCACACGAATGTTCTGCAGCATATTCAAGGTTATTTTAAACAGTACTTAGATAAACAGCAGAAACAGGAATTGAGTCAGTTGATACTCGATTACCATGATGGCACGTTACCTCTGATGGCGCCACTGACGCTGATTCGCCATTATCTGCGAGAGTTCCCTAACGAATATTTAGCTGAACAGTGGTATGTCACACCATACCCTGAAGATTTAAAACTGAGATATGGGTTGTAATTATGGCCGGCGTTGTTTGGTTTAGGAGTGATTTAAGAACCGTTGATAATCCAGCTTTAGAGGCTGCATGTGCAAATCATGAGCAAGTATATGCTGTATTTCTAGTGCCTCAGCAAACTTGGCAAGCGCATGATTGGGCGCCAATTAAAGTTGATTTATGGTGGCGCCATTTGGCGGCGTTTAAAGAGGAACTTGCAGATAAAGGCATCGGTTTTTCTGTCTTTGTTATCGAACGGTTCAGTCAAAGCGGTGCAATAATCGCTGACTTTTGCGAAGAAAACGGTGTACATGCGGTATACGCTAATCGCGAATATCCGCTAGACGAGGTTAAACGAGACAAGCAAGCAGATGCATGCTTTAAACAACGCGATATCGACTTAACGCTATTTGACGGCAACCTGTTGGTCGCGCCAGAACACGTAGAAACAAAGCAGGGCGGCTACTACAAAGTGTTCACA
Organism: Idiomarina sp. UBA3162; assembly: GCF_002364475.1. Lineage (NCBI taxonomy): Bacteria > Pseudomonadati > Pseudomonadota > Gammaproteobacteria > Alteromonadales > Idiomarinaceae > Idiomarina > Idiomarina sp. UBA3162. The sequence continues at coordinate 31,085 of NZ_DEYI01000068.1, read as the reverse complement.
CCATTCAACCGAGCTTGGCGTAAAGAGGTTGCGAAAATCAGTGATTGGAGCCCTCAGTCTTGGAGCGTCCAAAATACCGTAGCGATCAGCAACGAGCTACCGCCGTGTCCGTTAGAACGTAAAAATAGTCAAGACTATCCCGTCGGGCGACAAGCCATCATGGGCAAACTGGGTCAATTTATTGAACATCAGGTTGACGACTATAAAGCGCGCCGCGACAAGCCATCCGTTGACGGAACATCGATGATGTCCGCGTACTTCGAAATGGGAGCGATTGCACCGAAAACGGTTGCGCGTGCATTGTCGTCTTTTTCACCCGAATTTCCACACGGACTTGAGCCCGGCGCAGATACCTGGCTTACGGAGGTGGCGTGGCGTGAGTTTTACCAACATCTTATGTTTCATGAACCGCGGTTAAGCCGAGGTGAAAATTATCAAACCGAAACTCAAGGTTTACCTTGGCGAGAGGCTGAAGAGGATTTTCGAGCTTGGTGTGACGGGCGCACAGGCTTTCCTATCGTCGATGCGGGCATGCGACAGCTTAATGAGACGGGGTGGATGCATAACCGCTTGCGCATGATTGTCGCCAATTTTTTAGTCAAAGATCTACTGATCGACTGGCGCAAAGGCGAGCAATACTTTATGCGTAACTTGGTAGATGGCAGCTTTCCGGCTAACAACGGTGGCTGGCAGTGGAGTGCATCGGTCGGCACTGATGCGGTGCCGTATTTCCGTGTGTTTAATCCTGTTCGCCAGAGTGAGAAGTTTGATCCCGACGGAACCTACATCCGTACTTGGGTTAAAGAATTAGCGGATGTACCGAGTAAACATATTCACTGGCCACATTCGTATTTGAAACAGCACAAAACGGGGTACGTGTCTCCGATAGTCGACCATAGCGAGGCACGTGAGCGATTCTTATCGACGTTTAAGCAGGTGAAAAATGGATAACAAAGAGTTAGTAGAAAAGCTAAAGAGCTTTTACGAGGAATTTTCGACTGATCAACTCGATGATTTAGACTCCATATATCATGATGATGTTGCTTTTAATGATCCTATTCACCAAGTCGTGGGCCGTGACGACTTGCGCAAATATTTTGAGCACACCATGGAAAACGTAGAATACTGTCATTTTACGTTTGAAGACGAGGTTGTTGGCGACAAGCAAGCTTATTTGAGTTGGCAAATGCGGTTTTCGCATCCGAAGTTGGCAAATGGTCGCGAAATTATTCTACCTGGCGTATCACATGTGCAGTTTGAGGACGAAAAAATAAGACTGCAAGAAGATCACTACGATCTCGGCGCCATGCTATATGAGCATGTGCCGTTGGTCGGGTTCGTTATTGATAAGATTAAACAAAGGCTGGTGTCATCATGAAAGTGCTCATCACCGGTGCCACCAGCGGGATCGGTCAACAATTAGTAGCGGATTATGCCTGTGAGGGTCACAACGTGATCGCTTGTGGGCGTAATGCCGATGCGCTGAAGAAGTTGGCTGACGAGTTTCCTGACTATGTCGAAACATTACAATTTGACACGGTTGACCGTGAAAAGACGATTGAGCTTTTAGGTTCTATCAACCAAATCGACGTCGCGATTTTAAGTGCGGGTGTTTGCGAATACTTGGACATCGAGTCATTTGATGCGGAGTTATTTGAACGGGTATTTACGGTTAACGTGCAAGGCACAATGAATTGCGTGCAAGGATTGCTTCGTACATTGCAGCCAGGCTCAAAATTAGTGTTGGTTGGTAGTCTCGCGAGACTCCTGCCGTTCACCCGTGCGCAGGCTTATGGTGGCTCGAAGGCAGCCATTCATTATATAACGCGCTCACTCGAAGTGGACCTTGCACCTAAAGGTATTCGGGTACTGTCAATTTCACCGGGGTTTGTTAAAACGCCGATGACTGATGCTAACGATTTTGAAATGCCGATGCGAGTTTCTGTCGATTATGCCTCTCAATGTATTCGTAAAGGTATCGAGAAGAACAAGCGGGATATCGGTTTTCCTACCATTTTTACATTGATGTTAAAAACCATGTCTATTCTGCCTCAAGCGTGGCAAGTAGCGCTCAGTAAACGTATGTCGAAAGGAAATTAATGAAAATAGCAGTTGTAGGAAGTGGTATTGCAGGCTTAACAACGGCATATTACTTAACTGACCATCATGAGGTGACGGTATTCGAAAAAAACGATTATATCGGCGGCCACACCAATACCGTTAAGGTGGATGATAAAACAGGTCCCGTGGGTGTTGATACGGGCTTTATCGTCTTTAATGACAGAACCTACCCGCGTTTCAAACGTCTAATGACTGAAGTGGGCGTGCCGTGGCGCGATACTGAAATGAGTTTTAGCGTGCAAGATCCGGAGTCAGGTCTTGAGTATAACGGGCATACCTTACTCACCTTGTTTGCTCAAAAGCGTAATGTGTTCCGACCCAAGTTTTACAAGTTATTAAAGGGCATTGTCACGTTTAACGAAGCGGCAAAAAAAGCTGCACAAGAGAACAGCGATAATGACCAAGTAACCTTGGGTGAGTTTATTGATTCACTGAATTTAGATGAGCAAGTCGCCCACTTTTATTTGTTGCCGATGATCTCTGCGATTTGGTCTTCAAGCATAAAAGATGCTTACCAGTTCCCGTTGGGCTTTTTCTTACGTTTTTTCTTAAACCATGGTCTGTTGGATATTAGTAACCGGCCGCAGTGGCATACGATCGAAGGTGGTTCGAGTGCCTATATCCCTAAACTAACTGAAAAGTTTAGTCACCGTATACGTTTATCGGAAGATATTACCGAGGTTCGACGCACGGAAAAAGGCGTATCATTGACCTTCATCGATGGTCATGTTGAACAATTCGATCGTGTCGTATTTGCTTGCCACAGCGACCAAGCGTTGGCGCTAATGGTAGATGCCAGCGATGAGGAAAAGCGTATTTTGGGTAGCATCCCATATAAGCTGAATGAAGTTGTATTGCACACCGATCGAGCGTTATTGCCGCTGCGAAAAGCCGCCTGGGCGAGTTGGAACTATCGTTTAAGAGTCGGTGAATCGGCGCAGCGCGAGCCCAGTTCAGTCACTTACAGCATGAATATACTGCAAGGATTAAAGACGCATGCGCACTACCTTGTTACGCTCAATAATAGCGAGGCTATTGATCCGGACAAGGTGATTAAAAAGCTGTTCTACGCACATCCGCAATATAGCACAACGTCAATGGCGGCTCGTAAAGATAGAGACCAGATCAATGGTCATCGCAATACTTATTTTTGTGGTGCGTACTGGTATAGCGGCTTCCATGAAGACGGCGTACATAGCGCCATTGACGTAGTTAATATGATTGCACCGGAGCTAAATATAGATAATGGATAGTGGTATTTATTGGGGGGAAGTGTTTCATGAACGCCGTACCCCTAAACATCACCAATTTAACTACCGTTTTATGCAATGGTGCCTGTGCCTTGATGAGTTAGATGATATACACCATCAAAGCCGTTTGCTCAGTACCCGGGGCTTTGCGCCGCTGTGGTTTAGGCGTAATGATTACCTAAAGGGCTCAACAGGCGACTTAAAAACGGCGGTGCTCGAAAAAATGAACCAGCTCAACTCGCGAGCGCTTAGCGGTCGAATCTGGTTTGTTGGTAATCTGCGCAGCTTTGGAATTTATTTTTCGCCACTCAATTTGTACTTTCTACAACAGGGTAGCCAGTTTACTCATGTTCTTGCAGAAGTTAGCAACACGCCTTGGTTAGAACGACACTATTATCTCATCGATTTGAGTGATGCTATACCTGAGCATGACAAGGCGTTTCATGTCTCACCATTTAATCCAATGGACATGCGATATCGGTGGTATATTGAACCTCCGAATGACAACTTGTCGGTAACGATAAAAGCCTGTCGTGAAAAGGCTGAGTTTATAGCGGGCATGAAGTTGTCTAGGAGTGAATTAAACCGTAAGTCGATAAAACACGTAATGAAGACAATGCCGTTTATGGCGCTACGAATAATCGGTGGAATCTATTGGCAAGCGTTGAAGTTATTTATCAAACGTATTCCGATATATGACCACCCTAAAACAAAAAAAAGTAAGACCAGATAAAGGGTACGATCGATGTCTCAAGGCGAAACTGTAATGCAAGCACCGCTGACCTATGGCTGGATAGATAAAGCAGCGAAACGTATGACACAGGCACTGCTTGCGCACTTAGGCGAAGGCCAGTTGGTTGTTAAAGAGCAAGGTAAACTGGTGGGTCATTATGGCGACAAGTCTTCAGATTTAAGTGCTGAAATTAATGTACTAGATGCTAAATTTTATGTGCGCTTGTTGACCGGTGGGAGCATTGGCGCCGCGGAATTATTTATTGATAAAGCGTGGGAAACGCCAAACTTAACCGCTGTAATCCAAGTGTTCGCACGTAATATGGATGCGCTCGATAAGCTGGAGCGAAAAGTGGCTTGGCTTACATTCCCAATCAATAAATACCGTCACTGGGCTAATCGAAATCATAAAGCGCAAGCCAAGAAGAATATTTCAGCGCACTATGACTTAGGCAATGAGCTATACACACGTTTTTTAGACACCAATATGCAGTATTCGAGTGCTTTATTTATACAAGGCAATGAGACACTTGAACAAGCTCAACTCAATAAGATGGATCGCCTGTGTCGGAAGTTGGAGTTAAAGCCCGCGGATCATCTTTTAGAGATCGGTACGGGCTGGGGCGGCTTAGCAATTTTTGCCGCGCAGAACTATGGCTGCCAAGTGACGACGACAACGATTTCGGAAGAACAATATCAGTACGTGGCGGAGCGTATCAAATCACTTGGACTAGAAGACCGTATTACGCTGCTGAAAGAAGACTATCGAGATCTCACGGGTCAATACGATAAATTAGTATCAGTTGAAATGATTGAGGCGGTCGGTAAGCGTTATCTGCCAGGCTTTTTCCAAGTTTGTAATGATCGTTTAAAGCCCAATGGTTTAATGAGCATTCAGGCGATTACAATTGCTGACCAACGCTATGATAGCTACTCGCGCTCGGTCGACTTTATTCAGAAACATATTTTCCCTGGCGGCTTTTTACCGTCGCTCTCTCTCATGACCGATTTATTTAAGAAAGAAACATCGTTGGTGGTACGCGATGTGCGAGACTTTGGCGAGAGTTATGCCAAGACCTTAGCCTCTTGGCGTGATCGTTTTAATGCTCGTGCCGGTGAGCTAGAACAGTTTGGTTACGACGAGCGATTTTCGCGCTTGTGGAATTATTATTTTGGCTATTGCGAAGGCGGATTTTTAGAAAAAACCGTATCCGTAGTGCAAGTCACTGCGTCTAAGACTTCATAAAGCGCTACCGAGGAGAACTATGTCTACTTCGCTACAACACAAAATCGTAAGCTTCGTATTATTTAACGTGCTGTGGTTAAGTGCCGTTGCAGGGCGTGACGATTATCTGTGGTTAACGGTCTTATTGGCTGTAGCACAGCTCGGATATAGTTATTGGGTCGCACAAGTCACTATCAAAAAAATGGCGCAGCTATTTGCGGTGGGTCTATTGCTTGAGGCTATTGCCATCAGCGTTGGTGCCATCGATTTTGTTGGCGCTGTTTTCCCATTATGGCTTGTGTTGTTATGGGTCGGCTTTGCGGCTATGGCGCCCGTCGCGCTTGATTGGCTAGCAAAAATGCCGTTAGTGGCGGCGTTGTTAGGCGCGATTTCTGGGCCTTTTACCTATTACGTCGGTATTGGGTTTGGTGCTGGCACAGCGGACTCTTTGTTGTGGACTCTGCTGGTCTACGCCGTGGTGTGGGGTATCTTTATGTTGTTTTTTTGCCGAGCAATGACTGCAAGCCCTAACGAGAGGTTAGTCCTATGAATGCGAAGCTAATAGCAATTGTTGGTGCCGTGGTGGCGTTGGGTACCAGTGCGAAGGTCGAAGCACAACCGCTTGAAGTATGTAAAAAACCGATTGCAGAAGGGTATCAAGAGGTTGGCCAGACGCGCTTGAGTGTGTTGTTTTGGGACGTGTACGACGCTTATCTATATACACCCAATGGTCAGTTTAATTGGAGCGAACGAAAGCAGACGCCAAAAGCATTACTGTTGCGTTATTTACGCGATATCGAAGCTAAAGATTTAGTTGAGACAACCGCAGAAGAATGGGAAAAGCTGGGCTTTAACACTAAGCAACAATCGCAGTGGCTCGATCAACTTACCGCCATGTGGCCTGATATCAAAGAAGATGACTGCCTGTTATTGAGAGAGACCGAGCAAGGTTACGCAGCTTTTTATCAAGGCGAAAAGCAACTGGGTGTCATTGAGTCCGCTCAGTTCACAGAGCAGTTTTTAGCGATTTGGTTGTCGCCAGAGTCACGATTTGAGGAGGAAAGAGATGAACTTATTGGGAAACAGTAGAAAGCGCATTACTCAGTGGACGTTGGCGATACTAACGCTGCTTTCCTTAACGGCGTGCTCGACGGCAATTGAAGATTACCAGGGTGAACAACCGACACTCAAGCTGGAGGAGTTCTTTAAAGGTGATTTGGTTGCACACGGCGTGGTACAAGACTATGCGGGTAAGGTCATTCAGCGTTTCACGGTTGAGATGCAAGGCACTTGGGAAGGCAATGAAGGAACGCTCGATGAACAGTTTACTTATGCTGATGGTCGCACTCAAGAGCGTATTTGGAAGCTGACTAAAACAGGTCCTAACACTTATGAAGGCCGCGCCTCGGATGTAGAGGGCGTAGCGGTGGGCACAACGGCTGGTAATGCGCTGAATTGGGAGTACGTGCTGCAGGTCGAGGTTGATGGAGAGATGATGTCACTATCACTGGATGATTGGATGTACTTGGTCGACGAAAACAACATGATCAACCGTACCCAGATGTACAAGTATGGTTTGCCCGTTGGCGAGATTACACTTTACATTGGCAAACAGTAAGTATCTAAGAAATGATTGTAGAAAATGGCGCAATGGTCGATATAATAGCTATCTTTGAATTTTAAGGTAGTTGAGTCATTTATGGCAGGACCGACGTTTTCCTATAACAATCCGCGCATTAACGGTCAGACCATTTTTGTTAAACGAGGCCCACATTGCGGCAAACTCGGTATTGTAAAACAACAGAATGAAGATGGCTCGTATTTAGTCTCTCAAGCTGACTTTGGTGCTGAGTTAATAAGCTTTAAACGCGAAGAATTTATAGTTTATCGTTATCGCAAAATTAAAGTGCCGATTGAACGGGTAGCGGGGCGTAACCCAGACGTCTTGTAATTCATCGTTTTATATAAAAAAACCAACCGCTGAGGTTGGTTTTTTTGCTCAATAAATAGCATTAAGAGCCGCGCGGCAAACGACAGTTGCCCGATTTCTCGGCTAACTTTTGCTGCCACAGTTCTTTTGCAGTAAGTCCGCCTTTACCGCCTGATTTAACCGTTGCTTTTTTAGCGGCCGGCTTAGACTTGGGTTTCGCTGGAGCTTTGGGTTTGCTGTCTTTTTTAGCCGGTGTTGCACCTTGATCCGCAGTCAGTGTTTCAGCTTCTTCTGCGAGCTGCGCTAAACGAACGTTCTTACCGCCGTTAACACTGTACCAACCGCTTTTCGCCTCAATTGAAGGGGCTTTACCATGTGCTTTTTTGTAAGCTGCGGTGTAATCTGCGAGAACTTTATCTTTATCCAGTTTGCTCATTAATCAAACCCTATTCGATTATAAAAATTTAACAGAAACGATTAAAAAGTAATCTACCTATATGTTTATACCGTTTTTTCGGATTTATGTCTAATTTAAGGTAAAATAATCGGCAAACATGCCGTAAAAGTAGGTGAATAAATGACAATTGAAGTAAGTCAGCTCACTGACTATTTAGATGAGTTGTTAAAAGCACGTCAAATAAAGGATTTTTGCCCCAATGGCTTGCAAGTGGCAGGCAAGTCGCACGTAAAGCGTATCATGACAGGTGTTACTGCGAGTCAGGCATTGGTCGATGCAGCCGTTGCTGCCGACGTTGATGCCTTATTAGTGCATCATGGTTACTTCTGGAAAAACGAACATCAACCTATTGTGGGTATGAAAAAACGTCGTATTAAGGCGTTGTTGGAAGCCGATATCAATTTGATTGCCTATCATTTACCACTCGATGCCCACCCTTCATTGGGCAATAACGCGCAATTGGCCAAGCTAATGAGTTGGTCAATCGACGGTACGGCTAATCCCAATGATCCGGGCAACGTTCTGATGCTCGGTCGCGTTCAACAGCCCTGTACCAGTCAACAGCTCGCCAACGTATTGGTTGAGAAACTAAACCGTCCATTGACGTGCTATGTGCCTCGTCAGCAACCGATTCGCCGATTGGCGTGGTGCACCGGTGGTGGACAAGGGTTTATTGACGAAGCTGCCGCACTCGGTGTTGATGCATTTATTACCGGCGAGGTATCCGAGCAAACCGTGCACAGTGCGCGCGAGCAGGGGATTGCCTTTTTTGCAGCGGGACACCATGCCACTGAGCGGTACGGTGCAAAAGCGCTCGGTGAGCATCTCGCACAACAATTTGACCTCGACGTTAGTTTTGTCGATATCGATAACCCCGCATGAAGAAACAGCAGTCGCGAGGTAATTTTACCGGTATCAGCAAGAAGTTCGCACGCAATATCTATGGCTCGACCAAGGGTCGACTTCGTATGGCCGTGCTGAAACGTGACTTGGCGCCATTCATTGATGGACCTAAGCGAACGGTTTTGGATGTAGGCGCTGGCCTCGGGCAAGTGAATGAATGGTTTCTAGCTAAGGGGCACGCGGTTATTCATACCGATATTGCCCAGGATATGGTGATGGAAGCTCAACAAAATCACGAGCAACTGGGGTTAACACGTCGGGCACAATATATGGTGACCCCCCTCGAAGAATTAGCGACACAGCTGCCTGACCAGCAATTCAGCTTGATTTTATGTCATGCAGTGCTGGAGTGGGTGGATGATGGTAAAGCGGCGCTGCATCATCTTGCCAAGCTTCTGAAGCCAGGAGGCACACTCTCGCTCATGTTTTACAATCGGGATGCGCAATTGATGGCGAATGCGGTGTACGGTAACTTTGACTACATAGCACGTGGTTTACAGGTCAAAAAAACAGTGCGATTGAGTCCGCAGCAGCCACGCCGCCCTCAGGATGTCGAACAGTGGATTACAGAAGCCAAGCTTTGTATTGAGTCAAAAACCGGTGTCCGCTGTTTTCATGATTACCTACGCGAGGTAGAGCATCAACAACGTTATGATGAGCTGCTTGATCTAGAAATGGAGTATAACCAACAATCTCCCTTCCGGGAGTTAGGCCGCTATCAGCATTGGTTGATACGCAAAGCCAGCGAATAATTATTAAGGAGAGAGTCATGGCACAACGTTGCAGTTTTATCGGCTTAGGTGTGATGGGATACCCGATGGCGGGCCACCTTCAGCAACAGGGCTTTGATGTGTGTGTTTATAATCGAACATCGAGTAAAGCTGAACAGTGGGTTAATGAGTACCAAGGTCGTCGCGCCGATACCCCTGCTCAAGCGGCGGCTGATGCAGACTTTGTAATGGTGTGCGTGGGTAACGATGATGATGTACGTAGCGTTTTCTACGGCGATGACGGCGTACTCGCGCAGTTAAAGTCAGGCGCAATCGTTATTGATCATACGACGGCATCAGCTGATCTCGCGCGTGAGCTCGACACGGCAGTTAGACAACATCGGGGGGAATTCTTAGATGCTCCGGTTTCTGGCGGTCAAGCAGGCGCAGAGAAAGGGATACTTACAACGATGATCGGTGGTGGACAAACAACCTTTGATAAAGCGCAGCCTGTATTGAACTGCTATGCGAAGAAAATCGTGCGTATGGGCGAAGCGGGTAAAGGGCAGCTTGCTAAGATGGTTAATCAGGTTTGCATTGCTAATGTCATTCAAGGCGTTGCTGAAGGGTTGCATTTGGCACGGAAAGTGGGGTTGGATCCTGATGCGTTGGTCGATGCCATCGGTGCAGGCGCTGCCGGCTCATGGCAACTGGTTAATCGCTATAGAACGATGTGGGATCAAGAGTATGACCACGGCTTTGCCGTTGACTGGATGCGCAAAGATCTGGGGATAGCGATTGCCGAGGCAAATCGGCATGGAGCGGCGCTGCCGTCGACTGCGATGATCGACCAATATTACGCTGAAGTGCAGAGCCTAGGTGGCTCGCGCTGGGATACTTCAAGCTTGATGGTTCGATTAGACAAATTAGCAGGCGATTGGAAAAAATAAAAAAGGAGGCTGATGCCTCCTTTTTTATGTTTGCAAAGCGAATGGCTTAACGGAAACCGGTACGACGCAATGCGTTAGTAGTAAAGTCACTACGGTCTGGTTCAATGTCCCAGTCCATGTAATCACTTTCTTCGTTACCTAAGCCTAACGAAATGTAGCGACCTGAGTTAAGGTCGTACAGTGCTTCGGCCGCCATCCAAGGCACGTCCTGATTATAGAACTGCGTATTAAGCGCTTCGCCAACACGCCATAATTCACCACGACCATCGTAATGGTCAATGATAGACGCTGTCCACGTATCTTCATCTAAGTACATGGTACGTTTAGAGTAGATATGGCGCTCACCGTCTTTAAGGGTGCCTTCAACAACCCATACACGGTGTTTCTCATAACGGATAAGGTCTTGGTTCATGTGGCCTGCTTGGATAATCTCATCATAATCCAACTCAGGGTTCATGATTTTGAAGTTATTATAAGGAATGTAAATTTCCTTTTTACCCTTCAAATCCCAGTTATATTTATCCGGCGCACCGTTATACATATCGAGATTATCTGAGGTACGTAAACCATCAGCTGCTGTACCTGGACCATCATAGGCTACATTAGGTGCGCGACGGACACGACGCTGACCGGCGTTATAGATCCACGCACGACGACCTTCTTTAACCTGGTTAATGGTTTCATGTACGAGCAATACTGTACCTGTCAAACGCGCAGGCGCTTCTACTTCTTGCAAGAAATAGAACAAGATATTGTCATCTTCTGGACCCCGACCCGATTCCAGATATTCTGGGAATACCAAGGTTTCTTTCAGTTCAACAGGAACGAAATCGCCGCTTGCCAATACCGGGAATTGAGCCACATTACGAGTCACCTTACCACCGCGGAAACGCGTGATATGGTTCCAAACCGCTTCAACACCTGTTTCCGGAATAGGGAATGGAATAGTCGTCACTTCGAAGTTTTGAATACCGTTACCACCCGCTACTAACTCAGCATTTTCTGCATTCTTTTTAATTTTTGGCCAAAGTGAGTCAGGGTAGGTTGCAGAGCGACGCGTTGGATAAACGATCATTTTGTAATCGTCATACTTATTAAACATCGCAATCTGACCTGGCGTCAGGTTGTCTTTATATTGATCGAGGTTATCGTGAGTAATCGTGAACAGTGGTTCGTCACTTGCGAACGGGTCCGTGCCGCGCACAATCTCAACGCTTGCATCAGAATAACCACCATTCCAAGCTGGAATTGAACCGTCTGCATTACCGGCTTTTTCAGCACCAATCGGTGTTAAATCCTTGCCTAAACGATCGGCTTGGTCAGGCGTGACCTTAGCCATTACGCTGGCGGAGATAACTGATAGGGCGAATACACCCGCTTTTAGCATCAGTTTATTCATGGGTAATTTCCTTGTTGTTCTACTTTCGTACATCACTTTGCCAGAGGTTAGACCTGTAAGACAATAGTTTCACTAAAAAAAGCAGGAAAATATGCGAAAAAGGTTTTCAAATGAATATAACCTTATACAATTCTAAGACATTTTTTTTGTTTAGGAGGTTCCATGCGTCTGTCCCCAACCCATATTGGGTTGTTGCTCAGTGGGGTTTTGAGCACTTTTGCATTCGCACAAGAAACCGATGTGTCGTCGCAGCAAGAATTTGATGTGATTTACGCGCCGGCAATGCAAGCAAGCAGCAAACTAATTATAAAAAACCCGCTTATTGCAACCGCTAAGCTATCTAACCGCCTTGTTGCGGTCGGCTCACATGGCAATATCATTACTCGAGATCTCAATAGTAACACATGGAAACAGGCTAATGTTCCGACCAGTGTGTTACTGACCAGTGTCGACTTCGAATCTGACTCGATAGGCTATGCCGCAGGTCACCATGGCGTGATATTAAAAACGACCGATGGCGGCAATACTTGGCAGCGTATCTTTGATGGCTTTGATCTGCTCGATCTTGAAGTTGCGTTTTATCAGCAACGCATTGCAGAACTCGAACAAAAAATAGCCGCAGACGGTGATGAGTCGGGTGATTTGCAGTGGGCGCTTGATGATGCCAAGTTCTATTTAGAAAATGCACAACGTGCAAAACAAGAGACAGGCCCTTCAAAACCGATATTGGATATTAAAACGCTAGCCAATGGCGATGTGCTGGCGGTAGGCGCTTACAACACTTTGTTGGTCAGCCAAGATAAGGGGGCGAATTGGCAACTTATTAGTGGTCGTCTAGATAACCCAAATGGTTTTCACTTAAACGCCATCGCTACGCAGGGCGACAATGTATTTATCGCCGGTGAAGCGGGTACCGCGTATGCGAGCCAAGATGGCGGCGCATCATGGTCGTCGGTTGCACCGCCGTACGATGGTTCATTGTTTGGTGCTCACTTTGATAACCAAGGTCGGTTATGGACCTATGGACTACGTGGCAATATGTTTGTCTCGGACGACTTAGGTGAGCGTTATACCGCAATTGATAGCCCTGCGGATGCCAACTTGATGAGTGGCTACGCGGATACTAAAGGTACTCAATGGATCGTGGGTAACTCAGGTGTCATTTTAGAAATTACGCCCTCTCTCGACGTGACTGAACACACACATCCAAGTAGTGCTGTATTCGGCGATATGGTTGAATTTAACGGCAAAAAAGTACTGACCAGTCGTTCTGGTATTTACTATTGGCCAGCAAAAACAACCCAAAGTGACACAGCGGAAAAGGGGCTAGAGTAGCGTGGATAATAATATCGAAAATAAAAAACCCTCTTTACTCGAGCGGGCATTATTCAAGTTTCGTTTAGGTTGGTTACTGTTATTTGCGGCGGTCACCCTTGTGCTGGGCTACAACGCCGTTCAAGTGCGCCCAGACGCTTCTTTCACCAAAATGATTCCGACTCAGCATCCGTTTATTCAAAATTATTTTGAATACCAAAAGGATCTATCGAGTCTTGGCAACGTGGTGCGTATTGCCGTTGAAAATAAGCAAGGCGATATTTTTGAGCCTGAGTTCCAAGAAACGGTCAAGCAAATTACCGACGAAGTGTTCTACATCCCTGGTGTTAATCGCTCAGGTTTACGAAGTTTATGGACACCCAATGTACGTTGGATGGAAGTCACTGAGGAAGGCTTTGTGGGCGGCCCGGTCATCCCAGACGGTTACGACGGTGGCAAAGAGTCCATCGCTCAACTGAGGGAAAATGTGCTTCGCTCCGGTGAGGTGGGTAACCTGGTTGCGAACAACTTCGAGTCAACTATCATTTATGTCCCTCTCGACGAAGTGAATCCCGAAACGGGCGAAAAGCTGGATTATGGGGAATTTTCGGAGCGCTTAGAAACCTTAGTCCGTGACAAATATCAAAGTGATGAAATTGGTATTCACATTACCGGTTTTGCCAAGTTGATTGGTGATTTGATCGATGGCGCCGAGCAAGTGGGTTTGTTCTTCTTGCTAGCGATCCTTATCACTTTGGCTATGTTGTATGTGTACAGTCGCTGCTGGCGTAGTACCTTCACCGTACTGGGCTGCTCAATCATTGCCGTGATTTGGCAACTGGGAATTATCGACCTGATTGGTAGCGGGATAAACCCATACTCGATGCTAGTACCGTTTTTGGTGTTTGCTATTGGCGTCTCTCACGGTGTGCAAATTATTAATGCCATTGGTTATAATCGCACGCATGGTTTCGACAAATTTGAAGCGTCCAAGCTTGCTTTTCGGAGCTTATACATTGCGGGTCTAACCGCATTGGCGAGTGATGCGATTGGCTTTACCACGCTGATGGTGATTGATATCGCTGTGATAAAAGAGCTTGCGATTGCAGCGAGTATTGGTGTCGCGGTTGTGGTGCTCACGAACTTGGGTTTGTTGCCTATTCTGATGTCGTACTTCGGGGTGTCTGATAAAGGTGTCGAATATCACCGTAAAGCAGAAAGTGAAAAGCACATCGTGGTACGCACTTTTGAGAAGTTTGCTCAGCCTAAGTGGGCCTACAGTGCCTTGGGTATCGCGGTAGTGTTATTGGCATGGGGTCTTTATTATGGTCAGCAGATGCAAATTGGTGACTTAGATAAAGGTTCGCCGGAACTGCGTCCTGATAGTCGCTATAACCTCGATAATGCCTACATCGTTGATAACTACAGCTCAAGTACCGATATTTTCGTAGTCATGGCTGCGACCGAACCGCAGCAATGTATCGCGTACAATAACCTCGAGTTTATGGACCGCTTTAGTTGGCATATGCAAAACACCAACGGCGTACAAGACGTCAAGTCGATTGTATACGTGTCAAAGATGGGTATGTTTGCCATTAACGAAGGTAATTTAAAATGGTTCACCTTAAACCGTAACCAGTTTGTTACCAATGCATCGTTGAGCCGTATTCCAGATGGCTTAATTAATAACGATTGCTCGATGGCGCCGATTATCATTTATCTCGATGATCATAAAGCGGAAACATTGAAGAACGTGGTCGCCTCGGTCGAGTCATTTAAACAGAGCTACCAAAAAGAAGGTATTGATCTGTTAATGGCAGCGGGTAACTCCGGTATTGAAGCGGCAACAAACTCCGTCATTGAAAGTGCGCAAAACAAAATGCTGTTGTGGGTCTATGGTGTAGTGATTTTTCTTTGCTTAATCACCTTTAGAAGCTTACGCACAGTGGCTTGTATTGTCCTTCCGCTAGCCTTTACAACGGTCATGAGTCAGGGCTTGATGGCGGTGCTTGGTATTGGGGTTAAAGTGGCTACTTTACCAGTGATTGCTCTTGGTGTGGGTATCGGTGTTGATTACGGCATCTATATCTATAGTAAGGTGAAAGAGGGCTTACAGCAGGGTATGGATCTACCTAATACGTACCGCTACGCGTTGGAAAACACCGGCAAAGCCGTGGGCTTTACAGGGCTAACTCTGGCGATTGGTGTGGCGACTTGGATCTTTTCGCCGATTAAATTCCAAGCGGATATGGGTATTTTGCTGACCTTCATGTTCCTCTGGAATATGTTAGGCGCTCTGATCTTGATACCTGCGTTAGCGCGTCTATTTAAGGTCGGAAAGCTGCATCAAAAATAAACGCGTGTAATTCACGAAGCAAAATTAAAAGGCGTCGGCTTTAATCAAGTCGGCGCCTTTTTCAGCTATAGCGATGGTCGGGGCGTTGGTATTACCACTGATAGGTGCTGGCATAACCGATGCATCAATAATGCGCAAATTGTTAACTCCGCGCACACAACATCGCGGATCGACGACGGATTGTTGGTCTTGACCCATCCGACATGTCCCGACGGGGTGATAGATCAGGCCGATTTCCTCGGTAATTTGCTGGGCTAGTTCGCTATCTCGATTATAGGGGCGAGGGAACAACCGTTTGCCTACGTACGGCTTCAGCGCATTAGACTCAAGTAAGCTACACACTTTTTTAACCGCGGCTGTCAACGCGACTAAATCATTGGGGTTATCGAAAAAACGATAATTGATGAGTGGCTTTCCAAACGGGTCCTCGGGGTTAACCTGAATGCTTCCGCGTGACTCAGGTCGCAGCAAACAGACATGAATACTGAAACCATGCTGAAGCGTGGGCCACCAGTTATAACCCGAATCTTTAAACATCACGGGTAGCACATGGCACTGAAATCTAGGCTCATTATCATTCGCCCAATCGTTATCGCTTACATCGAAAAATGCACCTACCTCGGCCAATGAATGGCTTAATTGTCCGTTTTTATTGATAAGGTAGTACAAAAGCGCGGGTAAGAGTTTCACTAGACCCCAAGGCGTGAGTGTCAGTCCATTCCGCTTTTTATTTTTCACATGGATACAAATATCCGCGTGTTCGGCAAGATTGTTACCCACTTCGGGCGCATGGTAGACCACCGGCACATGCGCCAAGTTAAGTGATTCGCTGTCACCAACGCCCGAACGTTGCAAGATAACAGGTGATGCGAGTGCTCCAGCGGCGAGAATGACTTCGCGGCGCGCATAAAAATGGTGTTTTTGTCCCTTAGAAAACGCCTCCACACCTTGAGCGTTGTGACCATCAATTAGAACGCGATACACTTCGTAGCCCGATAGTATGGTCAGGTTGCGTCGTTCTGTCACTGGTTTTAAGTAAGCTTTATAGGTGCTACAGCGCTCACCATTCGCCATGGTAAATTGAAATGGGCCTGCACCTGTTAAGGTATCGCCATTAAAATCATGATTATATGGCAGTCCGAGCTCTTGGCAGGCTTCCACAAATGCACGGCAGACGGGGTAATAGGGTACTTTATCACTGACTTTTAACGGACCGCTGTCGCCATGGTAATAGTTAGCACCACGTTGATTGGCTTCTGACTTCTTAAAGTAGGGGAGTAATGCAGAGTAACTCCACTCGTTACCCGCCGCATCAGCCCAACGTTGATAGTCGCTCTGACTACCACGACAGTAAATCATCGCATTGATGGCGCTTGAGCCACCCAACCCTTTGCCTCGCGGTGTGTAGGTTGTTTGCTCAGCAAAGCTTTTGCCGCGGTAAAGCCAATTAAAGGTCGGGCTATGAATAAAGCGGGCAAAGCCAGAGGGCATGGTAGAAAAAAAGCCGGGCCGCTTGCGCCCAGCTTCTAATAGTAAAATGCGGAATCGTCCGTCTTCACTCAGTCGATTGGCGAGCACACAGCCCGCTGAACCGCCACCGACGACGATATAGTCAAAACTATGTTCAAAGCCCTTGCGCGTAGTCATAAAGTGATTTCAGCAGTTGCATGCGATGTTTATTATCCTGATACTGCTGCGCTAAACCTTCAAGCTTTTCTGCAAACTCAGTAATGGAAAGTTGTCCATTACTTGGTTCGGTGAGGCGTTGTCGACAAAATTGTTGCCAGCGTTGGAGCTCATTTTGGTCCAATGTCGCCGGATAATTACGTGCACGGTAACGAAATAATAGCTCGGGTAGGCGATTATCTTGCGTGTTGAGTTCGACACCGGCTAACTGCTCTGGCTTCATCGAACGAATCATCTGCAAGTTCTGCTTATCTTGCGCGTCAAAAAAGCCATCGTATAAGCGCTGGTCAACGTCTAACATCGGTTTTTCGCTGCGGTCCTCCGCTGAATTATCAAATATCGTCATAATACGATCACGGAAATCGCTATTTTGAACTAGCCATTGGGTTCGTTCATTCAGCGTAGTCAAGTCGATTTGGGTACGCTGTTGCGCTTCCGCAGTCAGCGTTGCCAGCGGCGCTAAGAACGGGCAACGATTTAGCGTAATCTGGGTGGCGCCGGGTCGTTGGGTTCCGTTGGTCTCATGCTGCTGACGTGAGGCAAAGAGTAAATCTCGTAATTGCTCAGTCGAATAATCCGCAAAATCTGCTGGATTAATACGTAGATCCCAAGCGATCAGTGCGTTAGCACGTTGAGCGTGAAAACCAATCGGCAGCACAGCCGATACGAAGAAATTATCGGCGCCATACAAACCCGAGACGTGCACCAAAGGCTTAATCTGCTGCCAATTAATGAGGTTCATCAGGTCATTCTTATGGCGATGCTGTAAGGCAAACTGCCACAGTTTCGGTTGCTTCTCGGCAATCAGTTGTGCCATCGCGATGGTCGCTCGGACATCGGACATGGCATCATGCGCTTGTCCGTGATCAATACGATTAGCTTGGGTTAGCTTTTCAAGTCGTAAGGTCACTCGACCATCCGCATCTTCTGGCCAATTTATACCTTCGGGACGCAGCGCATAACAGGCACGTACTACGTCAATTAGATCCCAACGCGAATTGCCATTCTGCCAAGTGTGGGCATAAGGGTCATAAAAATTGCGATAACACAGTGACCTCGTTACCTCGTCATCAAACCGGATGTTGTTATAACCAATAATAATCGTATTAGGTTGACTCATTTCTTGCACAATGGCTTGCGCAAAGTTGGCTTCATTAACGCCTTGATTAAGCGCGTATTGCGGAGTAATCCCAGTAATGAGGACCGCTTCGGGGTCGGGTAAAAAGTCCGGCGTGGGTTGCGCATAGATCGTTAGAGGGCGTCCCACTGGTTGAAAGTCCAACGTGGTGCGCATCCCAGCAAATTGCGCAGGCCTATCAATCAGTGGCCGTGCACCCCACGTTTCGTAGTCGTGCCAGTAGAAGGTGGGTTGGTTTTTATTGTTTTCTGGAACGGATTGCATGTTTCATACCGACTCAATTTAGTTGGCTTGGAGGCTACACCATTGTTGTTAGCCCTGCAATATTAGCACTTTGATGCTGGAGTCGCTAAGAGCGGCCATCATAGCCGCTCAATATGAGTGATTTTCAAGTCGTATGCCTTGTATAGCTTTTCTTCAACATTACGGTGGTCATCGTGATTAATCGCTAGCTCGGCATGTGGCAGTACCCGTTCCGCTAGGCGTCGGGCGATTTCGTCGCGGAGTGCGCGGTCGCTATCCGAGTGTTCAGCCGTGGGGACATTTAGTTGCACCTGCTCGGGTGCGCCGAGGTGATCATAGTTAACGCGATAAGTGGGCATACTGTTACCTCCAAAAACGTTGCATTGTGGTTTCGATTACCCTGTAATGTGTAGTTCAATCCCTTACTCAGGATAGAACGATGAGAATAAAAACAACACTCACAATGCTTACGCTCGCATTAGCGGGAACGTTCACTACAGTGGCCGCGAATGCCGAAACGCACGAACAAACAGACAGTGAAAAACCCATTGCACTGGTTATTCACGGTGGCGCAGGCACCATTACCCGAGCTAATTTAAGCGAGGAACAAGAGGCAACGTACCACGCGAAACTCGAACAGGCATTACAGGCGGGATACGCGATACTTGAGCAAGGCGGCAGTAGCACTGATGCGGTGATTAGTGCGATTCAAGTGATGGAGGATTCCCCCTTATTTAATGCGGGCAAAGGCGCGGTGTATACCTGGGATGGTGAGCATGAACTTGATGCGTCTATTATGGACGGTGCAACGGGCAATGCAGGTGCTGTTGCTGGGGTTAAGACGGTAAAAAGCCCGATAGCACTGGCGCGCTCCATCATGGATAAGTCGGTGCATGTGATGCTCAGTGGCGATGGGGCAGCACAATTTGCTCAGCAGCAAGGTTTAGCGCAGGTTGATAATAGTTACTTTGATACTGACCATCGTTATCAGCAACTCATTAACGCGAAAGAAACGATTCGTAAAAGTGAGCAGCCCGAACAACAAGCTTGGCGCTATCTCGATCTCGATTATAAATACGGCACCGTGGGCGCTGTTGCACTGGATCAGTCGGGTAACCTCAGTGCTGGTACATCAACCGGCGGGATGACGGCTAAGCGTTATGGTAGAATAGGGGATTCACCGATTATTGGCGCAGGAACTTGGGCAGACAATAGTAGTTGTGGTGTCTCCGCAACCGGTCATGGCGAGTACTTTATTCGTTACCATGTAGCAGCGGATATCTGTGCACGAGTTAAGTACCAGAATCAAACGGTAGAAGAAGCCGGTGATGCAGTGATTCATGGTGTGTTAGAGCAAGCCGGTGGCACCGGTGGTGTCATTATCATGGATGCGCAAGGGCATATTGCTACACCGTTTAACACTGAAGGTATGTACCGTGGTTATATTCGCAATGGCAACGTTCATACAGCGATTTACAAAGATGAGGATTAAAGCGGGCGTTTATGAGTCGTACCCCCCAAAAAACTAAACCGCTATCTGCGGAGCAAAAACAAGCGCAAAAACAGGTGCTCGATAAATTTGCCAATGCACTGGCAGAATGTACGTTAGCGGATGCCGCTCTTCTTAGAGGGCGGCTGCGTGGCAGTGTCAAAATTAAAGATGCTGAGCGGCGCGCGCGCGTGCAAAGCCAAATTGAGCAGGATATCGAGGCAGCGCAATTGCATTTGCTCGCGCGGCAAGAGCAACAATTTAAACTGGATTACCCCGAACAACTGCCGGTCGCGCAGGAACGCGAGCGTATTTTAACCGCGATGCGCGAACATCCGGTGGTCATTATTGCGGGTGAAACGGGTTCGGGTAAAACGACTCAGTTACCCAAGATGTTGCTCGAATTGGGGTATGGGCGTAAAGGCACTATCGCACACACGCAACCTCGTCGACTGGCGGCACGTAGTGTCGCCGCGCGTATTGGTGAAGAGCTCGGTGATACGCAAAAGCAGCAGGTCGGTTATAAGATCCGTTTTCAAGACGAAACGGCACCGACCACTGCAGTTAAGTTAATGACCGATGGTATGTTGTTATCGGAGCTGCAAAATGATCCTTTATTGCTACAGTATGACGCAATTGTCATCGATGAGGCGCATGAACGCAGCTTAAATATCGATTTCTTGCTTGGCGTGTTACATCAACTGCGCCGCAAACGCCCCGATCTCAAAATTATCATCACGTCGGCAACGATAGAAACCGAACGTTTCTCTAAGCATTTTGATAATGCGCCTGTACTCACTGTAAGCGGGCGCACGTACCCTGTCGAAGTGCGTTATCGTGACCCATCGGAGCAACCTGAGGCTCAGAATGATGTTCTGGCAAGTTTATTAGATGCGGTGCAAGAGCTGCAAGCCGAAGGTCCCGGTGATATTTTGATTTTCGCCAGCGGCGAACGTGAAATACGTGATTACGCGGAGGCGATTCAAGAACTGCAATTGCGCGATACCGAAGTGTTGCCGCTCTATGCGCGCTTATCGTCGAGCGAGCAGAACCGTGTCTTTCAGTCGCACAGCCAACGCCGCGTAGTGATTGCTACCAACGTAGCGGAGACATCGCTGACGGTGCCAGGCATACGCTACGTGATCGATCCGGGTACCGTGCGCATGAGTCGTTATTCGTACCGAACTAAAGTACAGCGTCTTCCTATTGAACCGATTTCGCAAGCCAGCGCCAATCAGCGTAAAGGTCGTTGTGGTCGTGTGGGGCCCGGCATTTGTATTCGTCTATATAGCGAAGAAGACTTTCTCAGCCGTCCTGAATATACCGATCCCGAGATTCTGCGAACCAATCTGGCGGCGGTTATACTGCAGATGTCAGCGATGCGGCTCGGTGATATCCGGCGCTTTCCGTTTGTCCAAAAACCTGATGAACGGTTTATCAAAGATGGTTTAAATCTGTTGGAAGAACTCAATGCGATTGCGCCGAATCGAAAACAACAGCAACCACGGTTAACAGATACAGGCCGGCAACTAGCACGTCTACCGCTTGATCCCAAACTCGCGCGTATGGTGCTCGCGGGGCATGAGCAGGGCTGCGTTCGCGAAATGCTGATTATTACCTCGGCGCTCAGTATACAAGATCCGCGCGAACGTCCGAGTGATGCACAGGAAAAGTCGGACCAAGCACATGCACGGTTTGCCGATGATAATTCAGACTTTATGAGTTACCTCAACTTATGGAATTACTTAAGAGAGCAACAGAAGACGCTCTCGGGTAATCAGTTCCGTAAGCAGCTAAAGAAAGAATACCTACATTTTTTACGTGTGCGCGAGTGGCAGGATGTTTATACCCAGAGCCGACAAACGGCACGTGAGTTAGGACTACGTATCAATGAGGAACCGGCGACTTACGAACAAGTGCATCGAGCGCTGCTCGCAGGTTTGCTGTCTCAAGTCGGCTTGAAGGATGCGAAACACGAGTATCAAGGGGCCCGTCAAACTCGGTTTCATATTTTTCCTGGCTCTCATTTATTTGGACGCCCGCCCAAATGGGTTGTTAGTGCTGAACTTGTGGAAACGTCTAAGCTCTATGCACGCGTTAACGGCAAGGTCGAGCCTGAGTGGATTGAGCAGGCTGCCGGGCATTTGGTTAAGAAGCAGTATTTAGAACCGCACTTTGAAGCTAAACAAGGCAGCGTTGTTGCTGATGAACAAGTAACGTTGCTTGGGCTGATATTGGTGGCGCGTCGACGTGTGCAGTTTGGTCCTATCGATCCAGCCCTAGCGCGACATATTTTTATCCGTGAGGGGCTGGCGCAGGGTCAAATTAAGCGTCAGTTGCCTTTTATAAAACACAACCTGGATTTAATTGCGAGCGTACAAAAGCTGGAAGAAAAGTCTCGCCGCCGGG
Source organism: Idiomarina sp. UBA3162 (assembly GCF_002364475.1). NCBI lineage: Bacteria > Pseudomonadati > Pseudomonadota > Gammaproteobacteria > Alteromonadales > Idiomarinaceae > Idiomarina > Idiomarina sp. UBA3162. The sequence goes on along the minus strand of NZ_DEYI01000068.1, from coordinate 8,773 downwards.
ATATTCTTGTTGATGAGCAGGAGTTGTTCGAGGCGTACGAGCGCCATATTCCAGAAGGCATCTACAACGAGAAGCTACTTGCGGGCTGGTGGCATAAGGCCGCAAAGTCTGAACCGAAGTTGTTGTTCTTTGATCGTGAAGATTTGATTGATGCTGATACCAGCCATATCACCGAGCAAAGTTACCCTGAGTTTTGGCGACAAGGTAACCTTAAATTGCCGCTGAGTTATCACTTTGAACCCTCCGCTGAAGATGATGGGGTTTCGGTGAATATTCAGTTGGCAATTCTCAATCAAGTCGAGAATGAAGGATTTGACTGGCATATTCCTGCGCTGCGTGAAGAACGTATAACCGCGTTGATTAAGTCATTGCCCAAGCCGATTCGCAGAAACTTTGTGCCGGCACCTAACTTTGCTCAGGCCGTATTTGCGGATATCGAGCCGGGTGAGCTGAGTATGCTGGAAGCCATGTGCAAGAAGCTACTGCGTATGACGGGCGTACGGGTGGAGCCAAGTGACTTTAAGCCCGAACAAATTGATGCTCACTTGCAAATGAATTTTAAAATTCTTGATGGTAAGAAGCTAATACGTCAGGGCCGTGACCTCACGGTGCTTAAAAATGCGCTATCGGGTCGCGTACAGGCGCGTCTTGATAAGACCGCGGGGCAGGAAGTTGAACGTGAACCATTGGAAACCTGGTCGATCAACGATTTGCCCAAGGTGGTAAGCGAAAAGCAGCACGGTTTTGAAATGCGGGCATACCCAGCGGTAACGGTAACGCCTGATGATCAATTACAAGTTCAGATGTTCGATCATCAAAAAGAGGCGGAGCTGGCGCATGCGCAAGGAATTCGTGCCTTAGTGCTTAAACAAGTGCCTTCCCCTATCAAATACTTACAGAAAAGCTTGTCTAATAAAGCCAAGCTGGCGATGTACTTTAACCCCTGGGGTAAAGTTGATGCACTTATCAAGGACTGTATCGATGCGGCAGTGGATAATCTGTATCAAGATTTTGTTGCGGAGCAAGACGAGGTTCGCACGGAGTCTGCGTTCAACGCTTTAGTGGAAAAAACCCGTGCTGAGCTGAATGAGCGCGTTGAACGTATCGCGCAGCAAGTTGAGCAATGTTTAATCCGCTCCAACGATCTGAAGAAACAACTGAAAGGAAAAATCCCATTGGACCAGATTCAATCGCGTGGCGATGTGCAGAAGCAGGTTGAATCACTTGTTTATCGCGGTTTTGTATCTGAAGTTGGTGCCGAACGGTTGCAAGATATTGAACGCTACTTGAGCGCGTTGCAGCGTCGTCTGCAAAAGTTACCTGAAAATCCGAACAAGGACAGGCTGGCAACGTTAATGCTTGATGAATTGACTGAGAGCTACAATGCGTTGGTTAAACGCTATCGCCGTATCGTACCAACTGAGGTTCGTGAGATCTATTGGATGATTCAAGAGTTGCGCGTATCGCTCTTTGCACAGACGCTAGGGACTAAATACCCTGTGTCCGAGAAGCGGATTAAGCAAGCTATAAACGAAATAAAGGCACCTTGAGGTGCCTTTATTGTTTGCTCACCTAATCAAAAGAATTAAGCTGCGTATAAACCTAGGTGCTCTTTAGCATAGGCTTCAAATTCGGTGAAGCCACCAACATGTGTTTCATCAACGAAAATCTGTGGCACTGTGTGCACTGGTTTCCCAACTGTTTTTTCTAAATCAGCTTTGGTGATGCCTTCTTCATGAATATCAACGTAACGATAATCGAAGTCATCACGGTCTGCTTTTAGCTGTTCAGCGACTTCTTTAGCGCGAACACAAAAGGGACAACCTGGGCGACCAAAAATAACTGTAAACATGAATAATCCTCGAATCCTTGAATTTGACTCTATTATCCATATTTAACCGGTGCTCTACAATGTATCCGAACGATGGCGGTTATCGTTTTTTTCGAATGATGAGATTAATGTTCGATATCAAGGTCGGATTCTGGGACACAACAACAGGGTAAAAAGTCACCTTTACGAACATAGGCGAGGGGATCGGTGAGATAGCGAACTGAGCCACTTTTGAGTTTAGAACGGCAGGCACCGCAAAAGCCACTTTTACAGTGATAATGTACCTCTAACTGATGCTTTTCGAGCGCATCGAGTAAAGTGCCTTCTGAAGCGTCAACGGTCAGCTCATGCTGACCGTTGACTTTGACTTTAAACAGTTTCGCTGTCATCAGGCGCGCTAAAGATCAAAATCGCCTAAGTCCGAGGCATCCACGCTGCTGTCGATCTGACCGACCAAGTAGGAACTGATTTCAGCCTCTTGTGGTGCAACCTGCACGTTATCGGATACCAAGTATTTATTCATCCACGGCAATGGGTTTGAGCGCTGCTCCGGGAAAGGCGCATCATAGCCGATCGCCTGCATACGCAAGTTGGCAATATATTCGACGTACTGACACAACATACTTTCATTAAGACCAATCATGGAGCCATCTCTAAACAGGTAATGGGCCCATTGTTTTTCTTGCTTAACGGCTGTCATGAAGATCTCATAGGCTTCGTCGGCGAGTTCTTCGGCGATCTCAGCCATTTCAGGATCGTCCTCACCGTCTTGCCACAGGTTGATCATGTGCTGTGTCGAGGTTAGATGTACGTTCTCATCGCGCGCAATAAGACGAATGATTTTTGCGTTGCCTTCCATAAGCTCGCGCTCTGCAAATGCGAAGGTACAGGCAAAGCTTACGTAAAAACGAATCGCTTCTAACGCGTTAACTGAGTTAATGCACAAGAACAGTTTTTTCTTCAGCTCGCGGCGAGTCACGTTATGCTCTTCACCATCGACGGTGATCTTGCCTTCGCCATGGGTTTGCCACAGCTGCGTGTAGAAAATCAAATCGTCGTAGTAACGAGAGATGTCGTTAGCGCGCAGTTTGATTTGGTCATTAATGACGATATCTTCGAAAATCTCACTTGGATCGCTAAACAGGTTACGCAGAATATGTGTATACGAACGCGAGTGAATGGTCTCAAAGAAAGACCAAGTTTCAATCCAAGTCTCGAGCTCAGGCAGCGAAACGATAGGTAGTAGCGCAATATTAGGGCTGCGACCTTGGATCGAGTCGAGCAATGTTTGATATTTCAAATTTGAAATAAACACATGCTTTTCACTGGCAGTTAGTTTGTTGAAGTCGACACGATCTCGGCTCACGTCGACTTCTTCTGGACGCCAGAAAAAGCTTATTTGCTTTTCTATAAGCTTTTCAAAAATACTGTGCTTTTGTTGGTCATAACGTGCAACATTGACCGAGTTCCCAAAAAACATGGGTTCGGCCAACGGGTTAGTTTGTTCTTGGTTAAACGTTGAATAAGACACGCAAATCGCTCCTTATTAAATCTTGCACGCACCGCCTGCGCAATCGTCGTCTTCTTCAATAACCACCTCGGCAGGGCGATCGCTTTGCTTACGTTGACGCTTTTGTTCAGCGGAAATATCGGATTGGTTATCGGCTGCACCGTCGCGCGTATTGTGATAGTAAAGTGTTTTCACACCCATCTTATACGCTGTTAAAAGATCCTGAAGTAACTGTTTCATAGGTACCTTAGCACCATTGAACTTACCCGGGTCGTAATTGGTGTTTGCCGAAATAGTTTGATCGACAAACTTCTGCATAATGCCGACCAGTTGCAAATAACCCTTGTTGTCAGGGATCTGCCACAATAGTTCGTAATTGTTTTTCAGGTTTTCGTAATCGGGCACCACTTGCTTTGTCACACCGTCTTTAGATGCTTTGACGCTAACAAACCCACGCGGCGGTTCGATACCATTGGTCGCGTTAGAGATTTGCGACGACGTCTCTGAAGGCATCAAGGCGGACAACGTAGAGTTGCGCATGCCGTGCTCTTGAATGTCCTTACGGAGCTGCTCCCAGTCGAGATGAAGTGGCTCTGAGCAGAACGCATCTAAATCTTTTTTGTAGGTATCTGTCGGTAAAATACCTTGAGAGTAGGTGGTTTCATTGAATTTAGGACATTTGCCTTTCTCTTTAGCGAGTTCCATTGACGCTTTCATCAAATAGAACTGAATCGCTTCAAAGGTACGGTGTACGAGACCGTTGGCTGAACCATCGGAATACTTCACACCATGTTTAGCTAAGTAGTACGCAAAGTTAATGACACCGATACCGAGTGTTCTACGGTTCATGGTGGCGTTATAAGCCGCAGGTACCGGGTATTCTTGATAATCAAGTAAACTGTCGAGCGCACGCACGGCAAGATCCGCGAGCTCTTCGAAATCGCTGAGCGACTCAATTTTACCTAAGTTGAACGCTGATAAAGTACATAGTGCAATTTCACCCTCTTCGTCATTGACGTGACTGAGTGGCTTCGTCGGTAGCGCGATCTCTAAGCACAGGTTGCTCTGGCGAACCGGTGCAACTTTTGAGTCAAACGGACTGTGAGTATTACAGTGATCGACGTTTTGCACATAAATTCGGCCGGTGCTCGCACGCTCTTGCATAAACAAGCTAAACAACTCGATAGCTTTAATACGCTTCTTACGAATATTCTCATCGTTTTCGTATTGGACGTATAAACGCTCGAACTCTTCTTGGTCTTCAAAGAATGCGTCATATAAGCCAGGTACATCTGATGGGCTAAACAGCGTGATGAAATCATCTTTGACGAGGCGTTGATACATTAATCGGTTGAATTGTACGCCGTAGTCCAAGTGACGAACACGGTTCTCTTCAACGCCGCGGTTGTTTTT
>NZ_DEYI01000068.1:0-3697 GCF_002364475.1 Idiomarina sp. UBA3162 | reverse complement strand
CTCTTCAACGCCGCGGTTGTTTTTAAGCACCAACAGGTTTTCGATCTCAAGATGCCACAGCGGGTAGAACAGGGTAGCTGCACCACCACGCACGCCGCCTTGTGAACAGCTCTTCACTGCTGTTTGGAAATACTTATAAAACGGAATACAGCCAGTGTGGAATGCCTCACCATTGCGGATAGGGCTACCGAGTGCGCGAATACGACCCGCGTTGATACCAATACCCGCACGCTGAGAGACATACTTAACGATTGCACTGGCTGTCGCGTTAATTGAGTCAAGACTATCACCCGTCTCAATCAATACACATGAACTGAACTGGCGAGTTGGTGTGCGAACACCCGACATGATCGGTGTGGGCAACGAGATCTTGAACGTTGACGTTGCATCATAGAAGCGCTTGATGTAGTCCATACGAGTGGACTTTGGATAATTAGCAAACAAACAAGCCGCCACTAAAATATAAAGGAACTGCGCGCTTTCGTAGATATCACCAGTCACTCGGTTCTGTACCAAGTATTTGTTCTCTAACTGCTTAACCGCAGCATAAGAGAAATTCATGTCACGCCAGTGATCAATAATTTCGTCCATCTGATCGAATTCTTGCTCACTGAAATCTTCTAGTAAGTGTGCGTCGTAGCGTTTCTCATCAACCATTTTCTTGACATGGTCGTAGAGGCGAGGGGGCTCAAACTTACCATACGCGCGCTTTCGTAAATGGAAAATGGCCAGTCGTGCAGCCATGTACTGATAGTCAGGCGCTTCTTCTGAAATTAGGTCCGCAGCAGCTTTTATTATGGTTTCATGAATATCTTCGGTTTTGATCCCATCATAGAACTGAATATGTGACTTAATTTCGACTTGAGAAGCAGAGACATTATTGAGGCCTTCTGCAGCCCACATGATGACACGATGAATCTTATCTAAATTCAGTGGTTCACGTTGACCACTGCGTTTGGTAACGAAAAGTTGCTCGTTCATTTTAGCGCCGACTCTTAGCTGTTTGTTATAGATTTGTGGCCACAAGATATTGTGTAATTTTCGGTCTGTATACCAAATGAACACAATATCTAGTAGTCGATGTGTTACAGGCATACTAGATACAACCCGCACATCGATCAAGTATATTTAGTAGTAAATATTCGTTTAAAGCCGCTTGAAATTTTGCAAGCGCTTATCGTGCATAGGCTTGCGTGAAAGTGTAAATTTTATAATTTTTTAGTTGAAAAAATCATGACTTTAGAAACAAGCGTTCTATGCAAAATAGGTGTCATAAAAACTATTAAAAAATGAACGATTTAGCTCACTTATTTCGGTAAAGCGAGTAGTTCTATCAAGGCATTGGGATGCGCGATAGTGTAATCTGCTAACCACTGTTGGGGTTGGTCAGTACTCGCGATATAGCCATACTCTGCAAGGACTGTCACCATACCTGCATTTCGGCCGGCCACGATATCGCGTTCCGCATCACCAATATACACACAATCTTTGGGATCGACAGCAAGTTGTTCGGCTGCGTAATAAAGCGGCTTGGGCGATGGTTTTGCAACCTCTAACGTGTCACCGCAGACGACCACCGAAATACTTTGTAACGCTTCAAATTGTGCTATCAACGGGTGAGTAAGAAATTCGGGTTTATTGGTAACGATGCCTATTTTAATCTGATTTCGGCGAAGTGAACTGAGCAACATCTCGATGCCTTCAAATAACTGACTATGAAGCGCTAAGTTGTTGCGATAAATCTCGAGAAACCTTGGTTTTAGCGCAAGCAGGGCGTTCTCATCGAGTCGCGTTAACCCCAGTAACCCGCGAGAACCATGCGAAGCAACAGGCGTATATATCTCTGCAGGTATCTCCGGCAATCCATTTTCACGACAGACTTGATTGAGCGCAAAGCCCAAGTCCGGTGCTGAATCTAATAATGTGCCATCGAGGTCAAACAAAACTGCAGCTACCGGATGCTTGTTCACGGGGGTCCCTATTGAGTTAGCGGTTGGGTTTATGAAGTACAACGATATAGTTAACGTCAACATCATGGTCATCGAGCATAAAGCCCTGCAAAGGCTTATATACGATGCCACTCATCTTTTTAGCTTGCAATCCATGCGTGTCGGTCATACGCAGCAATTCAGACGGCTTGATAAATCGTTGATGCTGGTGAGTCCCTTTAGGTACCCAGCGTAACACATGCTCAGCGGCCACGATGCCTAGTAGCCAGGATTTCACGTTGCGATTTAATGTAGAGAAAACAGCGTAACCGCCGGGTTTAACCATCTCACATACCGCACTTACAATGGCCGCAGGGTCAGGAACGTGTTCGAGCATTTCCAAACAGGTGACGACATCAAACTGTGCGGAATTTTCTGCAGCAAAGTTTTCAGCGCTGACTTGTTGATAGTCGATACTGAGTTGCGATTCCAATGCATGTAACCGAGCGACCTCTAACGAGTCGTGAGCGAGATCAATACCGGTTACTCGAGCACCACGACTTGCCATACCTTCGGTTAATAAACCACCACCGCAACCGACATCAACAACATGCTTGTTGAATAACCCGCCTACTTGCTGTTCAATAAAGGTTAATCGCAGTGGATTAATTTGATGTAGCGGTTTGAATTCGCCCTCGGTGTCCCACCACCGCGAAGCAAGGGCGGAGAATTTTTCGATTTCTTTTTCGTCAACGTTATTGCTAAGGGCTCTTAAAGAGGCTCGTTCTGACATGTGTTAGAGGTTCCAAATTGGCGTAACTTCTATAGAGTTTACATCAGCGGACGTTTTTGAAAAAGAGGGTGCGTGTTCACCCTGTGACGGGTACAATACCTAATTAATTATAACAACGATTAAGTATAGCTTGAGTTTAGGGATACATATATGAGCGATCTGGCTAGAGAAGTCTCACCCATCAATATCGAGGATGAATTAAAAAGTTCTTATCTTGATTACGCGATGAGCGTGATTGTGGGTCGAGCGCTTCCAGATGTTCGGGATGGTTTGAAACCCGTGCATCGTCGCGTACTTTTCGCGATGAATGAATTGCGGAATGACTTCAACAAACCCTATAAAAAGTCTGCCCGTGTGGTGGGTGACGTTATCGGTAAATATCACCCTCATGGCGACAGCGCAGTTTATGACACCATCGTGCGTATGGCACAACCGTTCTCGCTGCGCTACACCTTGGTTGATGGTCAAGGTAACTTCGGTTCAGTTGACGGTGATTCAGCCGCAGCCATGCGTTATACCGAAATTCGGATGGAGAAAATTGCACATCAGTTGTTAGCCGATCTCGACAAAGAAACGGTCGATTTTGTTGATAACTACGATGGTACCGAGCGCATTCCAGACGTTTTGCCAACTAAAGTGCCTAACCTGATGGTCAATGGTTCGTCGGGTATAGCGGTGGGCATGGCAACCAACATTCCTCCACATAACCTAACCGAAGTTATCAATGGCACCTTAGCGCTGATTGATAATCCAGAAATCAGCATTGAAGAGCTGATGGAGTTTATTCCAGGACCTGACTTCCCAACGGCGGCGTCAATCTCGGGCCGTTCTGGCATAGTCGAGGCCTACAAAACAGGTCGCGGCCGCATTCATTTGCGTGCTAAAGCCGAGGTCGAAGTTGACGAAAAGTCAGGTCGTGAAAGCATTATCGTCAGTGAAATTCCATATCAGGTGAACAAAGCGCGCTTGATCGAGA
>NZ_DEYI01000041.1:38021-53612 GCF_002364475.1 Idiomarina sp. UBA3162 | reverse complement strand
GCTTCGCTGGTGACTTCGAACTTCTCAATACGCTCTTTGATTAGTTCTGCGATTTCATTTGAATTCAGTTGCATGCTCAAGTCCCCAATTAGGATTGCAGTGCATAAGCAAGCCGTTCAAGCTTGCCACGCAGAGAACCGTCAATGACGGTATCGCCTGCTTGAATAGTTAATCCGCCAATCATTGACGCATCTACACTGCAGTTCAGCTTAATTTTGCGTTGCAAACGTGCTTCGAGTGCCTTAGAAAGCTCAGCTTGCTGAGCATCCGACATTTCGACCGCACCCGTTACATCTACGACAATTTCCTTTTCGTAATCTGCACGAAGCACGTTAAATTGTTCCAACACCGCTGGCAGGGCAGTTAAACGTTCGTTTTCTGCCATTACCTTAATAAGATTCTGTGCTTGTTCGGTTAATGCGTCACCACATACTCCGATAAACACTTCACTCGTGCGACCAACGGTAGCAGAGCTGCTCAAAAAGCTCGCCATACGTTCATCTTTTGCCACTGAAGCGGCGAAAGACAACATCTCGGCCCACTTATCGAGCGCTCCTTGTTGCAAAGCAAAATCAAAAGCTGCTTTTGCGTAGGGGCGAGCGACAGTAGTCAGTTCTGACATAAGCTCAAACCCCTTGATTAAAGTTCAGCGACGAGTTTTTCAACGATGTCGCGATGAGCGTTCTCATCAATTTCACGCTCAATAATTTTCTGAGCACCAGTAACAGCCAGTACAGCGACTTGCTTACGCAACTCTTCACGAGCGCGATGGCGTTCAGCTTCGACTTCCTCATGACCAGACGCGACGATTTTCTCGCGCTCTTCGTGTCCACGCTGAGTCTCGTCTTCGACGATTTTAGCGCCACGCTTTTTAGCCTGTTCAATGATTTCAGCCGCTTGCTGTTTAGCCTCTTTAAGCTGCTCAGCGATGTCTTCCTGGGCTTTCTCTAAATCTTTTTGAGCACGTTCACCAGCATTGAGACCATCAGCAATTTTCTTCTGACGCTCTTCAATTGCGTTGATGATCGGTGGCCACACGAACTTCATGCAGAACCACACGAACACGGCGAACGCGATCGATTGTCCAATTATAGTAGCGTTGATATCCACAACGGACCTCCTTTATTTGGTGACCGTCGAATCGCGCTTAGCCTGCTACCTGAGTTAAGAACGGGTTTGCGAATGTGAATAGCAAAGCAACCGCAACACCGATCATAGCGATAGCATCGATAAGACCTGCAACGATGAACATTTTAACTTGTAATTGAGGCGCTAGTTCTGGTTGACGAGCGGCCGCTTCCAAGAATTTGCCACCCAACATACCGAAGCCAAGCGCTGTACCCAACGCAGCAAGACCGATCATGATTGATACAGCGATAGCGGTAAAAGCAACTACAGTTTCCATTGATATCTCCAATTTTCAGTAGATTAAAGTTAAAAAATAAAAGTAAAACAAAACTTAGTGTTCAGATGATGCCATGCTTAAGTAAACGATGGTCAACATCATGAAAATAAACGCTTGTAACACGATAACGAGGATATGGAATACAGCCCAAGCGAAATGCGCTGGCAACTGGAAGAATCCAATCATCGCAATAAGAATAAAGATCAATTCACCCGCGTAGAGGTTACCAAACAAACGCAGTGCCAGCGACGCCGGCTTAGCGAGTAGCGTGATACTCTCGAGCACAAAGTTCACAGGCACAAGCGCCCAGTGATTAAATGGCGTAAACGTCATTTCTTTGGCAAAGCCCTTGATGCCTTTGTATTTGATCGAATAGATAATGATCAAAGCAAACACACTTAAGCTTAACGCGAATGTAGTATTCAGGTCGGTCGTAGGAACGACTTTGAAATACACGTCATGCGGATCATTAACGAAACCTAGCCAGTAGCCCGTATACATTGCCGCAGTTGGCAGCCAGTCCACAGGCACTAAGTCCATCAAGTTCATCAGGAATATCCAGACGAAGATGGTCAAAGCTAAAGGTGCTATGAGTTTATCTTTGCCGTGAAATGACTCTTTGACGCTGTTATCGACAAACTCGACAACCATTTCGACAAAGCATTGCCACTTACCAGGTACCCCCGCAGAGGATTTTTTGGCTACTCTGCGGAAACTCCACAGAAATAGCACACCTAGTAACACGGACCAGAAGATAGTATCGACATTTACCGCCCAGAATCCTTCACCAACCGTCCAGTTTTGAAGGTGGTGTTGAATATACTGAGTCGGAGTTTGCTCTCCACTTACCATGTTGTTTCCCAGTTACGTTGATTTTAAAAACAAAATCGGTGCAATCCACTGTGCAACAACGGCTAAAATAAAGCCGGTTAATAACCACAATGCATTAGAATCTGTAAGCAGTAAAACTAAACTAAGCAGCACTGCTGTAAGTATTAGCTTGACGCCTTCACCAACAAAAAAGCTCTTTACCACTTGTTGGTTTGCTCGTGCGCCCGCATATCTAAACGCTATCCAGCCAAACAATGCATTGGGTAGTATTGCTGATAGGCTACCCAAGAAAGCTGCCATTGCAGCATCAGTTTGACCAACTAAAAAGGCTAAAATGGCTGTGCCTACTGACACAACTAACTGACTCAAAACCGTTTTTCGTGCTAGTTTTTTTCCTGCCAAAGCAAGTGGCTGAGTCACTATTGAACCTTTTCTCAAAATTTGGTTGTTGACCTATTTTTAAACAGGCGCAAATAAACTCGCGCTAGTATAAAGATCTGCCTGCTAAATGCAAACAAATTTGGCTACAGCCTTTGAGTTTAACGCTACTTAACATACCCGTTACAAATGTGACAACAGGACTATTTTATGTGGGCTAATATGCCGTCTAACTCATCCAAGTTAGTGTAATTGATAACGACTTTACCTTTGCCTTTGCGTCCATGGTTTATAGATACCTTGGCACCAAGACGCTCGGATAAAGAGGTCTCTAATCGCTCGATATCGGCATCTGGTTCAGGTTTGTCTTGTTGCTTAGGGGGCTCGATGGTTTTACGAACTAGTTTTTCAGCTTCGCGCACTGTCATATCTTTCGCAGCAATATGTTGTGCGACATTGGCTTGTTGCTCACCTTCAAGGGCTAATAGAAGTTTGGCATGGCCTAGCTCAATATCACCGCGTTCAAGTAACAGTTTGACGCTGGCTTCGAGGTTATTGAGACGGAGTAAATTAGTTACGGTGGTACGCGACTTACCAACCGCTTGTGCGACGTCTTGATGTGTCATATTAAATTCATCAAGTAATCTTTGTAGTGCAGTTGCCTCTTCCATCGCATTCAGATCTTCACGCTGAATATTCTCGATTAAGGCAATGGCCACGGCAGCTTCGTCCGGAACATCTTTGACCAAACATGGAACTAGCTCTAGTTTAGCGAGCTGTGCAGCACGCCAGCGCCGTTCACCGGCGATAATTTCATACTCATCATCGGCGATAATACGAACAACGATAGGCTGAATGATGCCTTGTGCCTTCACTGAGGCTGCTAGGTCCTCAAGTGCTTCGGGCGACATGTCTTTACGTGGTTGATAGCGTCCAGGTTTGAGGTGTTCTATCGGTAACTTTTGTAGTTCGCCTTTAACTAACACATTGGCGTCATCATCAACTTGCGCCTGATGATCATCTGAGCGTTGTTGACTCGCCGAATTGCTTGTCAATAAAGCGTCTAATCCTCGACCTAAACCACGTTTTTTCGGCGACATACTCTGTTTCCCCAAACCCTACTAATCGTTGTTATGAATTGACTGCTTGTTCTTCTTTATCGCGTTTTTCCGCACGACGAATAATCTCACCCGCAAGTGAGAGATACGCTTTAGCACCAGTGGATGACTTATCGTAATACATTGCAGGTGCACCAAATGACGGCGCTTCAGCTAGACGCACATTGCGGGGAATAACAGTGCGATACACTTTTTCACCGAAATGCTGTTTAAGCTGTTCTGATACGTCATTAGCTAAACGATTGCGCGGATCGTACATAGTACGGAGAATCCCTTCAATTGTCAGGCTTGGATTGACCACTTCGGCGAGTTGTCTGATGGTATCCATTAATGCAGTAAGGCCCTCTAAGGCATAATACTCGCATTGCATGGGAACTAAAATGGAATCAGCCGCGGCCATTGCATTAACTGTCAACATATTCAATGAAGGTGGACAATCTATGAAGATGTAGTCGTAGTCGTCCTGAACAGTTTTCAGTGCGTTACGAAGGCGAACCTCTCGTGCAAAAAATTCCATCAACTTAATTTCGGCAGCTGTAACATCCGAGTTTGCGGCGATTAAGTGATATTTACCGTTGGTATCGGTAACAACGACTTCTTTAACCGGCTTTTCGTCTACCAATAGCTCATATACGGTGTTATCGACTTCATATTTATCGACACCGCTACCCATGGTTGCATTGCCCTGCGGATCGAGGTCAATTAACAACACTTTGCGTTTAGTTGCCGCCATTGATGCGGCCAAGTTCACTGCGGTGGTCGTTTTGCCCACGCCGCCTTTTTGATTAGCTATCGCAATAGTTGTAGCCACGGGTGCATCACCTCTTATTATTAATGGGCGTTAATAGGACGGATAATAACCATGTGTCGCTCACCTTCCAAACCAGGTACCGATAATCGGTGCACGTCATCAATACCAAATTGCGGATCAAGATCGGTGATCTCTTGCTCAGGATACGTGCCTTTAAGCGCGTAAAAGCAACCTGAAGGTTTTGGTAAATGATGACACCATGCAAGCATATCATTAAGCGACGCAAAGGCTCTACTTAACACACCGTCAAAATCATGTAAGCGTGTTTGATAAGCCTCAACGCGGCTTTGCACAGCTGTCACATTATTAATATTGAGTTCGTGGCACACTTGTCTGATGAAGCGTATCCGTTTGCCCAAGCTATCCAACAGCACGAACTCACAGTGTGGCATACAAATCGCTAATGGCAAGCCGGGTAAACCAGGGCCCGTACCCACATCAATAAACTGTTCACCTTTCAGGTGGGGCAAGACGACCAAGCTATCGACGATATGTTTCGCGAGCATCTCGTTTGGATCGCGTACTGAGGTGAGGTTATACGCCTTGTTCCATTTGTCGAGCAATTCAACCAATTTGATGAGTTTGCTCACTTGCTCATCCGAAATTGATGCACGCACCGACTCATCAGTGCGTGCCAATAAACTCTCTAATTTTGCTTTCAAACTCATCCCTTAAGCGCTTTTTCTGAGTAAGCCTTGTTTTTTAAGGTGTACAAGCAACATTGAAATTGCTGCAGGTGTAATACCTGAAATACGAGCAGCTTTGCCTACCGTCTCTGGTTGGTGCTGATTTAATTTAGCTATAACTTCGTTTGATAAACCTTTAATGCTCGTATAATCAAACTGATTAGGTAAACGCGTATTTTCATGGCGTTGTTGCTTAGCAATCTCATCTTGCTGCCGCGAAATATAGCCTGCATATTTAGTTTGAATCTCAACCTGTTCAGCGGCAGCTAAATCGCTCAAACCTGGCTCGAAAAAAGGCGTTTTTACCAATTGTTGATAGTTTACCTCAGGACGACGTAGTAGCTCCTCACCACTAACCTCTTTGGTTATTGGACTTTTTACAAACGCATTAATACTATCGATTTCTGGATGATCTTTGTGAACCCAAGTGCTGCGTAAACGCTGCTTTTCTTGCTCGATGGCTTCCATTTTTAAGTTAAACGCTTGCCAACGGTCGTCATCAACGAGACCAAGTTCACGACCTTTTTCAGTTAAACGAATATCTGCGTTATCTTCACGCAGTAACAAGCGGTATTCGGCACGCGATGTAAACATACGGTAAGGCTCTTGTGTACCCAAGGTCGATAGATCATCAATGAGTACGCCCATATAAGCTTGATCACGACGAGGCGACCATGTTTCTTTGTCTTGAGCTAAGCGCGCTGCATTCAAGCCTGCAATCAAACCTTGTGCGCCCGCTTCTTCGTAGCCCGTGGTGCCGTTAATTTGCCCCGCAAAGAATAAACCATTAATCACTTTGGTTTCCAACGATTGTTTAAGATCACGCGGATCAAAATAATCATATTCGATCGCATAGCCAGGGCGCGTAATAACAGCATTCTCAAAACCACGAATTGACTGAACCAATTGCTGTTGAACGTCAAAAGGCAAACTCGTTGAGATCCCATTGGGATACACTTCAAATGTATTGAGGCCCTCAGGCTCTACAAATATTTGATGCGACGCTTTGTCCGCAAAACGGACAATTTTATCTTCAATTGAAGGACAGTAACGCGGCCCAACACCTTCAATCTCACCTGAATACATGGGTGAACGATCAAGCCCTGAACGAATCACATCATGAGTTTGTTCATTGGTATGTGTGATATAGCAAGGAATCTGCTGAGGGTGATCGGCACGACTTCCCAAGTATGAAAACACGGGAGTTGGTGTATCACCGGGTTGTTCTTGCATGACTGAAAAGTCAATTGAATGACTTGCTATTCGAGGTGGAGTACCTGTTTTTAAGCGATCAACGCGAAGCGGTAACGCGCGTAAACGTTGTGATAGGGCGTTTGCCGGTGGATCGCCTGCACGACCGCCTTGGTAATTGTCTAAACCAATATGAATGCGGCCACCTAGAAAAGTACCTACGGTCAAAACAACTGAGCGAGCATAGAATTTTAAACCCATTTGAGTTACTACGCCCGTCACCTGATCATTTTCTACGATCAGATCGTCACAACCTTGCTGGAATAAGGTTAAATTGGGTTGAGTTTCTAACGCATAACGAATCGCCTGTTTATATAACTGGCGGTCGGCTTGCGCTCTTGTGGCACGCACGGCTGGGCCTTTCGACGAGTTCAATGTTCTGAATTGAATGCCTGCTTTATCAGCAGCTTTTGCCATGATACCGCCTAGCGCATCGATCTCTTTAACCAAATGCCCTTTGCCGATACCACCGATCGCTGGGTTACAAGACATTTGTCCCAAAGTATCAATGTTGTGTGTCAGCAATAAAGTACGCGATCCCATACGTGCTGCTGCAAGCGCTGCTTCGGTACCTGCGTGTCCACCACCGACGACAATGACGTCATAGGTTTGGGCGTTATTTTTCAACATTCAGAACAACCTCGATGAAAGGAGATAAAAATAAAACTGATCATCATCAGTGAACCGCGTATTTTAACGCGTTTTGCTTGTGATCGAAACGGTTATTTTTTATTCAGACTGTAAAGCTTTACTCGATCAATAAAGATCAGTAAAGGATCTTTATTTAGATCTTTATTATTGTTTCTATTAGGATCGCGTTTTCTGTGAATAGATCGCTGAACCCCTTGTTTTACGTGCTTTAAAGGGCGATCAAAACATGTGAAAAAGATCCCTTAAACTGCGATCATAGATCGTGGATAACTAGGGTGTTTATACACAGCTCGGTTTATCCCCACAGTTATACCCAATTCAGTGACAGCCCTTATGGGCGCTTATCCTTATTTTGATCACAAGTAAAAAAAAATGTGAATAGAACTGTGGATACGATCATCAGATCGGCGTCCAAAGTCTTTTAAACCCGCGATCACTGTTGTGGGTATGATCGCAGTTTATCGATCGATTGATTTATCCAATATGATGCTTTTTGTTCTGGATCGTCGTGCATCATATCTATCTCTAATCGCTCAAATAGTCGGGTAGCATGTAAAATGCTGAGCTGTTCATCGCAATGTCGGCCCGCTTCACAAAAGGTGTCATAACAAGATTCGCCAATGGCACAGACTGCATAGCTAAGATCGGGCAACGTAGGGGCATCGGCCTCCGCAATGACATCATAAAAATCGAGCATTGAGTCGGCATAGTCGCCTGCACCATGAGTGGCCAGGAAGATCAGCCAAATGCCCGATTTGGGTAAACTGTCGAAAGTCGGTTCGTAATGCATCTCGGTGGAAAGATCATGACTTTCTAGAACTTCTTGAACGTGATCGGCTAGCGCTTCCGTGTTACCCGAGGTGGTGCCGACCAATATATGTATCGTATTCGTCATGGTTAAATGCTTAAATAGTTGTAACAGATATCGCTATTGTACAGGAGTGAACTATCGTGCGTGCAATTTATCTATGCTTAGTTGTTGTATTGAGTATTCCATTATTTACCACGGCAAAAGGCATCGAGAACGCAAAGCAAGTTGAACAAAATCTTTGGGTTATGGGAATGCCCACTAACGCCGACATTGAGCGTTTCGCCGAGCAAGGCGGTGATATAGTGGTCAGCTTGTTATCGGTGTCGGAGCAATCCCAAACTGCTGAGTCAACATGGGTCACACACCATGGCATGGCGTTCTATCACATCGCGATACCAGGCGCTGAGGGTTTGACGTTTGCGAAGGTGCGCCTATTAGATAAAGTGTTGCTCGAGCATAAAGAAAAAAACGTGCTGGTTCATTGCGCGTCGGGTAATCGTGTTGGTGCTTTGTTTGCTTTACGCGCAGCATGGCTCGACGGAAAGGATAAAGAGGTAGCGCTCAAAATCGGGCGTGAGCGAGGATTAACCTCGCTCGAAAAAACGGTATCAGAGATGATCGCGCAATAAATCAGGTTGGCGATTCGGGGTAAAGATCTCGATCCAATAACCATCGGGGTCTTTTATAAATGCGATGCCTTTCATATTGCCATCATTGGGCTTTTTCTGGAATTCAACACCGAGTTCCTCAAAGCGCTCGCACGCCGAGTCAATATCGGGTACAGCAAAGCCGATATGACCAAAGCCTTTGGGCTCTTGGTTACCGTTATGGTAGGACACGTCATCATCATTCTCGTCCCCCCAGTTATGCGTGAGTTCCAGCATTGCTGGACGGCCGAATGTTTGGACGATGCGTTCATCATGATCAGTCGACCAATGACTGCGCTCCTCGGGTGAGATCGAAGCCATGAAATAAAGTGTGAACTTCATCTCAGGAAAGTCTAATCGCTTGATAAGCGTCATACCGAGTACTTCTGAATAAAACTTTAAAGTGCGCTCGGGGTCTTTAATCCGAAACATCGTCTGATTGAATACAAATTTATGGGTTGCGGGATCGTGATGTTCTGATAGCCCTTTAGCTTGGTCAAAATGACGACTCATGGAATGCTCCTAAGACAACAATGTGTGAATTACTAGAAATTGGGAATAAGACATTAAATTTCAAGCCAGAGCCTGAAGCTTGTTGGTATGTATACATGGTTGAATGTGGTGATCGATCACTCTATACGGGAGTCACTACATGTCTCGAGCGACGCATTCGTCAGCATAACGGCGAGTTAAGTGGTGGGGCTCGCTATACACAAAGTCGTCGACCTGTCTCGCTGACTTGGAGTCAGGGCCCATTTTCTAAGCGCCATGCGTGTCAGCTCGAAGCTCAATTGAAGCAGCTCTCACGATCACAAAAACGAAAGTTGATTAGTCTTTGATGGGTCGTTCTTTTTGGCACTGCCAACATTCTTCAAATGACCCGGGGTTGAGCTCACCACAACCAGAACAATACCACTCTGCATTATTAGCGCTATTTTGTTCGTAGAGGTTGAGGATCTGTTTAGCCGCATCGGAAGCGTCTGGCATGACGTAAATTGCAGTTTCGATGGCATCAGCCGGTAACTCACCAACACCGCCGGCACTGGGATTATTGGGAACGTGAACCTGAATCCCCTCAGCACGCAACAATCCGCCGAGTAATTCGGCTTCTATAGGGCTACTGGCGCGGTAAATCTTTATCCATTGATCGCTCATGAGACACCATGACTTGTTGATAACGGGATAACCAATTTATCACGCTTTTATACGAGGTGTGAGTTTTGTCAGCAATTTGTATGAGTTTAAATAATCGATGATAAAATCGTGCCCGATAGCGACGACGTCGCGAAGGGGATACGGATGTTTGGGTAAAGGCTTCAAGTTCCTGAGCGATCGCTATATTCAATGCATGTTCACGCCGAGCAAGATTCGTTGGATAGAGCAGTTTGTATCCGAGCATGGCTGTAATAGGGGCTAGTACCACGGCAAGCGCGATACTCACCGAATTAAATGCATCAAAGTTGTAAGGTATTACAGGCTGCATCAACAATAAAAAGACCAGAATAAAGTCCATACTACCGTTAATCGTGCGGTGATGTGATAAAGGAAATGCGGCGATAAACATAACAGGAAGAAGTGACATTACCATGGCGCCTGTACTTTCGAGATAAGGCCATATTGCGGCATGAATGACTATCGAGAGTATTGCTCCAGCACATTGGCCAATGAATACCGTTTTCATTGTCTTAGCTGGATTATCGGTGGTAGAAAACAGCGTTAGCATGATACTTGCGCCCAGCAGCAAAAATGCGATTTGAAACCACTCCGTATACCACCAGAGAGCACTAATTAAACCCATGATGACCATGGTTCGAATACTGGCCTCGCGTGCGCCTGTCCAATCACGATGTAGCAAAGATAATGAGCGACGGGTTGATGAGGCCGCGCGACCGGAGTCACGAAATGACAGGCGTTCATCACAGGCTTCGATAAATTCATCAAACGCAACGCGTAATTGAGGTTGTTTTATATCCAGAGTGGCCTGCTTTAATGCGGTGAGAATATCTAACCGTTTAGCGTTTTGTCGGAGTAGATCAGCTGCCGTGAGTAAGTGTTTACTTACGTTTTCATTCTCTTTAATTGGGGAGAAGTAAACCTGAGATAGCCACTCGAGTTGACTATTAATCACCTTTCTGACCAACCTTGCTGACTCGTGCGCAGCAGGAGAACCTGTCCCATGTTCGAGCAATTGCGCTTCAATCTGTGCCAGTTTTGATAGTCGGTCATCAAAATTTAGCGATGTTTTGTCTTGCTTACTGATTGATTGTGCTACATTTTCTAAAGAAATAATGGTCTCGCGACGCATTTGGTTTATGAGACTTTGCTCGGCTCGTTTGTACGTAAATAACCAACCAACTACAAGTGCCATCATGACACCAACAAACACGGTTAATAGTCTATCGATGCCCAAAGGCAAGAGCGCATCAGGGCTGCGACTGAGCAAGGCGACCATAGAAGCGGAATAGCCCGCCAAAATAGTGCCGTAAGATACTAACCCGTGGATCAAGTTACCAAGATAAACACAGAGAGCGACCCAAAACGTGAGACCTATCGCGACAGGCAGTATTTGATGATCCGCTGTCACCACCAAAATCATTCCAAACAATGTTCCGATTAAGGTGCCTAGCGCGCGATATGCGCCTTTTTCTAATAGCAGACCGCGGGTGGGTTGCGAAACAGCCCAAACGGTCATAGCAGACCATTGTGGGTGTTCCAATCCCAACGCCCAGGCTATGATAAGTGATAAGCAGGCAGCTAACGCAGTCCGCAACCCAAAACGGAAACGAATATAATCAAAACCGAGTTTAGCGAGCGGCTGCCTTAGAAGCTGCATGGGCGTTATTTACCGATACAGAATGAACCAAAGATCTGGCCCAACAGATCATCTGAGGTAAATTCGCCCGTGATCTCGTTTAAATGTTGTTGGGTCAAACGAAGCTCTTCAGCGAGTAGCTCTCCGGCAAGGTTAAGTTCCAGGTGCTCTTGTCCGAGTAGCAAATGAGATTTGGCTTTTTCTAACGCATCAAGATGACGGCGACGCGCCATAAAGCTTCCTTCCGAGGTGGCGCTATAACCCACACAATGTTTTAGGTGTTCACGCAGTTGTTCAATACCATGTCCTGTCTTAGCCGACAATTGAATCACTGGGATACCATTATGTTCGGTTAACCCCGTGCTTTCCTGTGTCAGATCGATTTTATTGCGTATGACAGTAAAGGGCATGTCGTCTGGGAGTTGTGCAAAGAACTCTGGCCAAATATCGTCTGGATGAATCGCGCTGGTCTCCTGACTATCAACCATAAACAGCACGCGGTCGGCTTGGCGAATCTCATCCCATGCGCGTTCAATACCAATACGTTCGACTTGGTCGGGTGAATCTCGTAAACCCGCGGTATCAATAATATGAAGTGGCATACCGTCAATTTGAATATGCTCGCGAAGTACGTCGCGAGTTGTGCCTGCAATTTCAGTGACAATTGCGGATTCGCGACCGGCTAAAGCGTTCAATAAGCTTGATTTACCGGCATTTGGACGTCCCGCAATCACAATACGCATCCCTTCACGCATTAAAGTGCCTTGCTTGGCTTGTTGTTCTATATGGAACAGCTGATCAACGATTTCAGCCAAATCATTGGCGACCTTGCCATCAGAGAGAAAGTCGATTTCTTCATCTGGAAAATCGATAGCTGCTTCAACGTACATGCGTAAGTGAATAACAGCGTCGACCAGGACGTCTATTTTGTGAGAAAACTCACCTTTCAAACTTTGCAATGCAGCCTTTGCAGCTTGCTCAGAATTAGTATCAATGAGATCGGCTATGGCTTCGGCTTGGGTTAAATCGAGTTTATCATTTAAAAATGCACGCTCGCTGAACTCGCCAGGCCGCGCAGGGCGGATATCGGGCAACTCAAGAATCGCCTTGATAATCATATCAATAAGAACAGGCCCACCGTGTCCTTGAAGCTCCAGCACATCCTCACCAGTGAATGAGTTCGGACCTTTGAAAAATAGTGCAATGCCTTCGTCTAACAAATGACCTTCTTTGTCGTAAAAAGGGACATACTCCGCTTTTCGTGGAGGTGGGCAGTGGCCAATCAGCGCCTCGGCTACTTGTTGCGCTTGAGGACCGCTAACACGAACAATACCGACGCCACCGCGACCGGGTGGAGTTGCTTGTGCGACGATACTGTCATTACTAAACTCATCGTCGGTAATCGTTGGTTCATGTACTGAAGGGTTCATAAATCGGACCTCAACGCTAAAAATAAATGAAACTACAGACTAGTTTACAAGAAAATCGCGACTAGTCGTTTAGAAAAAGCAAAGCCCGGTCGAAACCGGGCTTTTTATAGTTACGTTGTGCAGTTATTTACCGCGAACGTTAATGCCTTTCTTCTCTAGCCCGTTATAAATAATGAGCATTTGAGCAATGGTAATCAGGTTACTGACTAACCAATAAAGTACCAAACCTGACGGGAACCATAAGAAGAATACCGTAAATATGACAGGCATATACTGGAATAGCTTCTGTTGCATTGGATCAGTTGCCGGCGTCGGTTGAAGACGCTGCATAAAGAACATGCTGGCACCCATTAAAATAGGCAGAATGTAATATGGGTCCTTAGTTGATAGATCTTGAATCCAGAATATGAACGACGAGTGACGTAGTTCCACACTTTCTAGCAGCACCCAGTAAAGCGATAAGAAAATCGGTAACTGCAATAACATAGGTAAGCAGCCGCCAAGAGGGTTCACCTTCTCCTCTTTGTACAGCTTCATCATTGCTTGACCCATTTTCTGGCGGTCATCGCCATAGCGTTCACGCAGTGATTTCATCTTAGGTTGAAGCAAGCGCATTTTCGCCATAGAGACGTATTGTGCTTTCGTCAGTGGGAACAAGAGGGCTTTGATAATAACGGTAACGAGGATAATCGCCAGACCCCAGTTAATCACAAAGCTTTGCAAGAATTGCAGTAGCTTGAATATGGGTTGCGCTAACCACCACAGGAAGCCGTAATCAACTGTTAAATCAAGGTAAGGTGCAACTTTCGCCATCGCGTCTTGGTCTTTGGGACCAACAAACAGGGTTGAGTCGATGGTTTGTGAGCTACCCGGTTGAACCGTTGTTGATGGATATAAAACCCCAATAACAGCTTGATTTGAGCGAGTGACTTGCGAGTAAAATTTATTCTGCTGAGTTTGAGTCGGCACCCATGCGGCAACAAAGTAATGCTGAAGCATACTGACCCAACCCGTCTGGGTTGTGACGTTCAGCTTTTTCTCGCGCATGTCATCAAACGGATACTTCTCAAACTTATCTTCATCTTGAGAATACGCTGCACCAAAATAGGTCGGCATGATCATGCTACCGCTCTCACCTGCAGTCATTGTTTGCTGCAACTGCCCGTAGAACTGTAACTGAGCGGCCTCTGAGCCTTGGTTTTCAATCGCATAGTTGACACCGATATCGTAGTGCCCGCGCTTGATAATGAAGGTTTTAGTAACGTTAAGGCCCGACTCGGTTTGTGTGGTTAAAGGCACTTCAAGGGTATCGCCTTCTAAGCGGTAACGCTCCTGAGTCGCTTGATATTGAGCGCGACCGTTATTTGAATCGATGCCCTGAGGACCAATGAGTCCAGATTGAGCAATATAAATGTGGTTACTATTACGCTTTAGTAATTGGAAGCGTTCTTCGGAATCCAGTGTTGCAGCAAACTCTAGTAATTTTGCTGAAACAATATCACCGCCATTCAAATCGATTTTTAATTCGAGTTCATCGGTTACAACGGTAATAAGGCGACCATTACTGGTAATCGCATTGGGACTGTTACTCTCAGGAACAGCGTTGTCAGCTGTATTTGAACCCGCTTGAGGAACAGTGGAGTTATTTTGACTTTGATCTTGCTGCGCGGTTTGTTGTGTTTGCTGAGGCGCTTTCGTGCCTGGGGCAGTGTCGATTGTCCATTGCTGGAACAAGAAGAACGACACAACAATAAACGCAACCAATAGTATCGAGCGTGGCGAATTCATAATGATTTCGTCTCTATTAC
The DNA here is from genome assembly GCF_002364475.1 of Idiomarina sp. UBA3162. Taxonomy (NCBI): domain Bacteria; kingdom Pseudomonadati; phylum Pseudomonadota; class Gammaproteobacteria; order Alteromonadales; family Idiomarinaceae; genus Idiomarina; species Idiomarina sp. UBA3162. The sequence continues at coordinate 38,973 of NZ_DEYI01000041.1, read as the reverse complement.
TTGTCTATTTCTTTGACTGTGAATGATTCGGTTCGATGTTATCAGAAGAAACTTCCGGCACAGGATCGAAACCACCTTCGGAACCCGGATGACAACGGCTAAGCCTTTTTGCTGCCAATCCAATGCCGCGTATTGTACCGTGTTTCTGTATTGCCTCACAGGCATAATGTGAACATGACGGATAAAAACGACATCGAGGGCCGATTAACGGCGAAATAACCAGCTGATAAAACTTTATCAGGCCGATTGGTATTGCTTGCAACGCTTTGCTAATTTTCGCCATAGATAATTTAACGTATCAGCCATTTGAGCATTATCGAGCGTATCAATGCCGTGTTTAGCAATGATGACAATATCGAACGCTGGAATATCATGCTGCTTAAGTCTGAATGTTTCGCGCACTTGACGCTTGAATCGATTCCGAGCGACAGCTGTTTTAGCACGTTTTTTACTGATAGTAACGCCAATTCTGGGATGCCCAAGTTGGTTAGGGCAGGCAAGCATGGTGATATGCGCTGTGACAGCTTTAACGGGAGGATTATCGAAAACCGTCTGGAAGTGCGAGGGAGTTAAGAGCCTTAACTCCCGTCCATAATGATAGTGCGTCACTGAATGGACACTATCTATCTTATGCGCTTAATACTTTACGACCACGTGCACGACGACGTGCAATAACCTTACGGCCATTTTTGGTTGCCATACGAGCACGGAAGCCATGCGCGCGCTTGCGCTTGAGAACGCTAGGTTGAAAAGTGCGTTTCATAACTCGTTATTCCCACGTGGTTTAGGACGGAAAATAAATTCCAAAAGACCCGGTCCAGTGAGGAACTAGCCGGGAGATTCAATTCAAGACCGGAAATTGTAGAGGCTTCCCGGGTTACGTGCAATTTTTTCCTTGTAAAAAATACCGCCTGTCCACGCAGGTGCCTGTCAGGGAGCACGCAATGGTGCA